>JBOHYD010000427.1:0-11524 GCA_050737635.1 Luteimonas sp.
TGAATCTGCTCCGGCGCGCCTCCACCAAGCACTCGCTGCGTGCGCGGCGCAAGGTGGCGGCATGGAACGATGACTTCCTCGCCAGCCTCGTCACTTCATGAAGGCGCTGTTCACCCGATTGCCCTGCCCGGTAACGCCGATCGTGCCCATGGGGCGCTCCTACGAGAACATGGCGGCTAGGACATGATCAGTTCAACAGGATCAATGTCGCCAGCCCGAGGAAGCTCAAGAAACCCATCACGTCGGTGACGGTGGTCAGGATCACGCCGCCGGCCAGCGCGGGGTCGAAACCCAGGCGTTTGAGCGTTAGCGGCACCAGCACGCCGCCGAGCGCCGCCGAGCACATGTTGATGGTCAGTGCGCTGGCGATCACCAGCGACAGCGGCACATCGCGATACCAGAGGTAGACGATGCCCGCGAGCAGCACGCCCAGGGTGATGCCGTTGATCAGCGCGACGCGCAGTTCCTTCCACAGCAGCGCACCGGCATTGGGGCGGCCGATCTGGCCGAGCGCGAGGCCGCGCACCATCAGCGCCAGCACCTGGGTGCCGGCGTTGCCGCCCATGCCGGCGACGATCGGCATCAGCACCGCGAGCGCGACGATCTTCTCGATCGTGCCCTCGAAGCGCCCGACCACGCTGGAGGCGAGGAACGCGGTGCCGAGATTGACGCTCAGCCAGATCAGCCGGCGCCGGAACGCGCGCCGCACCGGACTGAACATGTCGTCGTCCTCGTCGAGGCCGGCGGCGCTTAGCGCCTGGTGTTCGGCCTGGTCGCGGATGATGTCGACGATGTCGTCGATGGTGATGCGGCCGAGCAGGATATTGTTGTCGTCGACCACCGGCGCGCTGATCCAGTCGCGGTCGGAGAACTGCCGCGCGACGTCCTCGGCCGACTCCTGCACGTCGATCGCCGGCTGCTCGTCGTCGATCAGCTGGTTGATCGCGGTGCCGGCATCGTGGGTCAGCAGCGACTGCAGCGCGATGCGACCGAGGTACTGGTGGCGACGGCTGACCACGTACAGATGGTCGGTGTGCTCGGGCAGTTCGCCCCTGAGGCGCAGATAGCGCAGCACCACGTCGACGGTGGCGTCGGCGCGCACGGTGACCACGTCGGGATTCATCAGCCGGCCGGCGGTATCCTCCTGGTAGGACAGCACCTGTTCGAGGCGCTCGCGGTTCTCGCGGTCCATCGACTTGAGGACTTCGTCGATGACCGTGTCGGGCAGGTCGTCGACGAGGTCGGCGAGGTCGTCGATGTCGAGGTCTTCGACCGCAGCGACGATCTCGTCGGCGTCCATGTCGGCGAGCAGGCTTTCGCGCACCTCGTCGCCGACGTGGACCAGCACTTCGCCGTCGTCCTCGGGATCGACCAGCCCCCAGACGACGACGCGCTTGGCCGGCGGCAGCGATTCGAGCAGATTGCCGATTTCGGCCGGCGACAGCGTGTTGACCAGCCGCCGCACCGGTCCGAGCCGCCCGCTGTCGAGCGCATCGGACAGCAGACGCAGCTGGCGTGCGGTTTTGTCGTGGCGGACGGCTTCGGCCATGGAGCCTCCGGTGTGCGTCGCGACACTAGGGCGCGACAGGATCAAGCGTTCATCGCATTAGTATCCCCCGCGTCGGCGCATCTGCACACCCTCGCGATGCGGGGGCGGCGCGCGGTCCGCGGTGTCTACTCCCGCTGCATCGCGCGCAGCCACGCCTCGATGCCGGCGCGGTCGCGCGCGCGCAGCAGCGCAGGGGCGGCGGCGCGCAGCGCGGCGTGATCGTGCGCGCGGATCGCGCGGCGCACTTCGAGCAGGGTGCCGGGGTGCAGGCTGAACTCCTCCAGCCCCAGCGCCAGCAGCAACGGCGTGAACAGCGCATCGCCGGCCATCTCGCCACACACCGCTACCGGCGCGTTGCGGCGTTTGGCGGTGCGGATCACGTCGTGGAGCAGGCGCAGCACGGCCGGATGCATCGGCGTGTGCAGCTCGCCGAGCGCCTCGTTGCCGCGGTCGGTGGCGAGCAAATACTGCACCAGGTCGTTGGTGCCGACCGAAATGAAATCCACGCTGCCGATGATCGACGACAGCGCGATCGCCGCGGCCGGCACCTCGATCATCGCGCCGAGCGGAATGTGCTCGGCGACCTCGAAGCCTTCGCGCACCAGATCCGCGCGCACGCGCTTGATCAGCCGCGCGACGGCGCGCATCTCCTCGCGGTTGGTGATCATCGGCACCAGCACGCGGATCGGCCCGTAACCCGATGCGCGCAGCATCGCGCGCAACTGGGTGATGAACACATCCTCGCGCGACAGCGACAGGCGCACGCCGCGCAGGCCGAGCGCCGGGTTGGGCTCGTTGGCGAGCGCCAGACCGCAGCGGTCGGCCTTGTCGGCGCCGACGTCGAGCGTGCGCAGGGTGACCGTGCGTCCGGTCATGCCGATCACCACGTCGCGGTAAGCGCGGAACTGCTCGTCCTCGTCGGGCAGCGTGGTGGGGGCGTCGCCGGGCCGGTTGAGAAACAGGAACTCGGTGCGGTACAGGCCGACGCCGGCGGCGCCGAGCGCGTGCGCCTCGGCGACGTCCTCGCGCGATTCGGCATTGGCAAAGAGGCGGATGTCGACGCCGTCGAGCGTGCGCGAGGGTTCGCGGCGCAGGCGGTGCAATTGCTTGCGTTCGCGCTTCTGCTCGCGCAGGCGCGCACGGTAGGCACGCAGGTCGTTGGCACCGGGCTCGACGATCAGCTGGCCGCTGCCGCCGTCGACCACCAGCACGTCGCCATCGTTGATCTGGTGCAGCGCCTGCGCTGCGCCGACCACCAGCGGCAGGTGCAGGCTGCGCGCGAGGATCGCGCTGTGCGACAGCGCGCTGCCGCCCGAGGTCACGATCGCCATCACGCCCTGCGCCTGCAGCTGCGCGAGCTCCGACGGCGCGACGTTGTCGACCACCAGGATCTCGCCGGCCACGCCGTGCAGGTCGGCATCGCGCTGGTGCAGCGCGGCGTGGACGCGGCCGATGACGTGGTCGATGTCCTCGATGCGGCTACGCAGATAGGCGTCGTCCATGCCCTCGAACACCGCCGCGATGCGGTCGCGCTGCAGGCGCAGCGCGTAGTCGGCGGAGTAGCGGCCCTGGCGGATCAGCGCGTCGACCCCTTGCAAGAGTTCGGGATCGTCGAGCAGCAGGGTGTGCATGTCGAGAAACTCGCCGACCTCGTGCGCGAGCGCGCCGTGCAGGCGCTCGCGCATGACCTGCATCTCGGTGCGCACCGCGGCGATCGCCTCATGCAGGCGGTCGAGCTCGCCGTCGACGGCATCGGCGGCGATGTGCTCCTCGGCGACCTCGAGCGCATGCGGCAGACGCAGTCGCGCGCGGCCGAGAGCGTTGCCCTTCGATGCGCCGTGGCCGGACAGCACATGACGCATCAGACGGCCTCGTCGAACCGTCGCTCAAACAACGCAGCCACCGCCTCGCACGCCGCCGCCGCGTCCTCGCCCTCGGCGCGCAGGATCACCTGGGTGCCTTGACCGGCGGCGAGCAGCATCACGCCCATGATGCTTTTGGCATTGACCTCGCGGCCCTTGGCGTTGAGCGTGGCGTTGCAGCGGAAGCCCGACAGCACTTGCACCAGCTTGGCGGTCGCGCGCGCGTGCAGGCCGAGTTTGTTGGAGACGATCAGTTCGCGTTCGATCATTGCGGTAGTCCTTGGTGGCGACGTCGGCGCGCGCGCGGTGGCTTCAGGCGTCGTCATGGATGACGCCGTTGCGGGCGCCGGCGGCGGCGACGGCGGGCAGGGCGTCGAGTTCGAGTTCGGGATAATTGAGCACGCGCAGCAGCATTGGCAGGTTCAGCGCCGACACCCGTCGCACCGGGGTGCCGAGGAAGGCGATCCTGGCGGCGAGGTTGCTCGGCGTCGCGCCGTACAGATCGGTCATCACCAGCACGCCGTCGCCGCCGTCGACGCGGCGCAGCGCCGCGCTCGCCAGCGGCAGCAGCGCATCGGGATCGGCATCGAAGGGGACCTCGAACGCCTCCACGCACAGCGGCAGTTTGCGCAGCAACTCGGTCGTTACCGCGACCAGCGCGCTGCCGATGCCTGCATGGGTGACGAGGAGGATGCCGACGGCCATCGCGCAAAGTTAGCAGACGCAGGTGACCGGCCATAGCGGCAGTGAAGTCCGCAAAGGCCCCGCTGCGCTTATCGGAGCGACGCCAATCGCGACGGGCTTTGCCGAGCGAGCATCGCGACTGGCATCGCCGCCACCGGCGCGGCCGCTCAATCGAGCTCGCGGTGGTAGGTCGCCACGTCCGGCCAGCCGTGCTCGCGCGCGTGCTCGGCGAAGGTTTCGACGAGGTAGACCGAGCGGTGCCGGCCGCCGCTGCAGCCAAACGCGATGGTTACGTAGCTGCGCGTGTCCGAGCGCATGCGCGGCAGCCAGGTGTCGAGGAACGTGGTGATCTGCGCGACGTATTCGCCGACTTCGGGTTGTACTTCGAGGTAGCTGCGGACCTCGCCGTCGCGCCCCGACAGCGGACGCAGGCGCGCGTCCCAGTGTGGGTTGGGCAGCACGCGCGCGTCGAACACAAAATCCGCGTCCGCCGGCACGCCGCGGCGATACGCGAACGATTCGAACAGCAGCGACAGGCTGCCGTCGCGGTTGAGGCCGAGCTCGCTGGCCACGCGCCGGCGCAGCTGGTGCACGTTGAGGTCGCTGGTGTCGATGATCACGTCCGCCAACGCGTGCAGCGGCTTCAGCACCTGGCGTTCGAGCGCGATCGCGTCGGCCAGCGCGAGGCCGAGGTGGCTCAACGGATGGCGGCGGCGGGTGTCGGCGTAGCGCTTGAGCAGCACCTCGTTACGGGTGTCGAAGAACACCAGTTTGGGATCGAGCCCCATCGCGCCGACTTCCGACAGCCACTGCGGCAGATCGGCGAGGTCGGTGTGGCGATTGCGCACGTCGATGGCCACGGCGAGCCGTTGCGCGACGCTGTGGTGGCGCGTTGCACCTTTCACGAATGCCGGCAGCAGCTCGGCCGGCAGGTTGTCGACGCAGTAAAAATTGAGGTCTTCAAACGTATTGAGCGCCACCGACTTGCCGCTGCCGGACATGCCGCTGACCAGCAGCAGCGACGGCGCGCCGGCGGTCGTGTCGCTCACGACGTGCCGCGCTCGAGAAAATGCGAATGCCGGGCCATGAACGCTGCCGCCGGATCGACACCCTTGGCGCGCAGGATGTGGGTGCGCGTGGCGGCCTCGGTCAGCACCGCCAGGTTGCGGCCGGGCATCACCGGTAGGGTGATCAGCGGCACGTCGAGGTCGAGCACATGACGTATGCCGAGGTCGCCGGTCAGCCGGCGCATGCCGTCGTCCTGCGGACTGAACTCGGTGTTCGGTCGGCTCAGGTGCACGATCAGGCGCAGGTATTTGTTGCGCTTGACCGCGGTATCGCCAAACATCTGGCGGATGTTGAGCACGCCCAAGCCGCGCAGTTCGAGCAGGTCTTGCAGCAGCTCCGGACAAGCGCCGTCGAGCACGTCGGGTGCGATCTGGGTGAACTCCGGCGCGTCGTCGGCGACTAGGCGATGGCCGCGGGTGACCAGCTCGAGCGCGAGCTCGCTCTTGCCGGAGCCGGACTCGCCGGTGATCAGCACGCCGATCGAATAGATTTCCATGAACACGCCGTGCAGCGTGACCCGCGGCGCCAGCGTGCGCGCGAGGTGGTACTGGACGTGGTTGAGCAGCTCGTGGCCACGGTTGGGCGAGGTCCACAGTGGCGTGTCGGATTCTTCCGCGGCGCAGCGCAAGTCTTCCGGACAGCGCTGGTCCTTGCTGATCACCAACGCCAGCGGCCGGTATTCGATCAGCTTTTCGATAGTCGCCCAGCGCAGCCGCGAATCGAGCCCGTCCATCCACGCCAGTTCCTCGCTGCCGAGGATCTGCACCTTGTTGGGGTAGATGATGTTGAGATAGCCCGACAGCGACGGCCGCCGGGCGACGGTTTCCACCGACTCGAGCACGCGCGCGCTGCCGCGCTGGCCGGCGAGCCAGCGCAGGCCGAGGCGTTCACGCAGCTGCTCGAACAAGGCGTCGGCAGAAATGCTCGCGGTCATCGGCTCGCGTTCATTTGTACCGCCGACACCGACATCGGCATCGTCGCGTGCGGCAGATCGAGCAGCACCTTGCGCAGCGCCGGCAGATCGCGCGCGCAGCGCAGCGCAGCGCGAAAACCGCCGTCGTTGAAATGCTCGGCGATTTCCGCCAGCGCCTGCAGGTGCCGCTGCGCGGAATGCTCGGGCACGCTCATCGCGAACACCAGATCGACCGCGATGTCGTCGCCGGCGCCGAAATCGACCGGACGCGTCAGCCGCAGGAACGCGCCGCGCGCCGATGCGTGGGCATTGCAGCGCGCATGCGGGATCGCGACGCCGTGGCCGATCGCGGTGCTGATCAGCTGCTCGCGCTCGCGCAGCGCGTTGCCGATGCTGGTGGTCAGCGTCGGCAGGCCGCCGGACAACAGCCGCGCGGCCGCGTCGAGCACCTGCCCGCGGTCACCGGGTTCGGTCAGCATCACGATGCGCTCGGCGACGAGCAGGTCTGAGCGCGGCATGGGGCGGTGTCTGTGCGGGTGAAGAGGGCGATACGCAGTCATCCATGGTGCAGTAGTCCTTCAGGCTTCGGATCGTCCGGCCCGGCCCGGCCAGTCCGGTCCTGCGCAGCGCGCAGAGCGTTCACCCAAGGCCCGAGGCAGTGCCTCGTAAGCGCCTTGGGCTTACCCATGGCCGGGCGTTGCGCGACACTGCTCGGCAGTGCCGCGCAATGCGTGTGTCGCCTCATCCAAACTCGCCGCTGCGCACCGGACTCTCGCCGCGGTGGTGGTCGGAGATGCGCGTCTTGTGCTTCATCAGCAGGCGGTCGAGCTTGTCGGCGAGCAGGTCGATCGCGGCATACATGTCGTGGCCGCGCGCGTCGGTGTGCAGGGTGCGGCCGGCGAGGTTGACGGTCGCCTCGGCGCGGTGATCGGGCTTGTCGAGACTGAGCTGGGTGCGCACGTCGAAGGGATGGTCGAAGTGCCGCGACAACCGCCGCAGCTTGGATTCGACATAGTCGCGCAGGGCGGTGGTGACTTCGATCTGCTGGCCGTGGGTCTCGATGCGCATCGGCGATCTCCTGATCATTGGGCCCACAGCATCGCGCGAAGTGCGCGGGCAATGGGTAAGAAGAGGTTAACGCAGGTGAGGGGGAGACGGGAGACGGGAGACGGGAGACGGGTGACGGGAGACGGGAGACGGGAGACGGGAGACGGGTGACGGGTGACGGGTGACGGGAGGTGAGACGAGGTGAGACGAGGTGAGACGGGAGGTGGGCTCGCCCTTTCGTATTCCGTCTCCCGTCTCCCCCTCACCTCCCTATTCAGCTGATCCGCACGCGCTCGTGCGAGGACGGGATGTGCAGCGCTTCGCGGTACTTGGCGACAGTGCGCCGGGCGACCGGCACGCCGGAGGCTTTGAGGGTTTCGGCCAGGCGCGCGTCGGATAGCGGCTTGCGCGGGTTCTCCTCGGCGACCAGCCGGCGGATCATGTCCTGGATCGCGGTGCTCGACGCCTCGCCGCCGCCGTCGGTGTCGATGCCCGATGCGAAGAACGCGCGCAACGCGATCGTGCCGCGCGGCGTGCGCACGTATTTGCGCGCGATCGCGCGCGAGATGGTCGATTCGTGCAGGCCGACTTCGCCGGCCACCTCGCGCAGGGTCAGCGGGCGCAATGCCTGCGCGCCGAACTCGAGAAATCCCGACTGCTGGCGCACCAGGCAGCGCATCACCTTGAGCAGGGTTTCGCCGCGCTGTTCGAGGTTCTTGAGCAGCCAGCGCGCCTCCTGCAGGCGGCCGCGCAGGTAGCCGGCATCGCTGCTCGCGGCATGGCGGATCATCTGCTCGTAGCCGCGGTGGATGGTCAGCCGGGTCTGCCGCTCGTTGGCAAGCATCACGCGCCACACGCCGCGCTGCAGAGTGATCACGCAGTCCGGGATGATGTAGGTGCTCGCCGGCAGCGCGCCGATCTGCGCACCGGGGCGCGGATCGAGTGAGCGCACCAGATGCAGCGCCGCGGCGGCGTCGGTGGCGGCGCAGCGCAGTTCGGCGGCGAGGCCGTCGACGCCGATCCGCGGCAGCCGCTCGATCGATTCCGACACGATGCGCTGCGCCAGCGCCTTGCCGGGGGTGTCGTGGGCGAGCGCCTTGAGCTGCAGCAGCAGGCATTCGCCGAGATCGCGTGCGCCGACGCCGACCGGGTCGAGCCGCTGCACCTGATACAGCACCGCGCTGATCTCATCGGTGGTGCAGACGGTTTCCGGCAGCAGGGCCTGCGCGATCGCATCGAGCGGCTCGCGCAGATAGCCGTCGTCGTCGATCGCGTCGATCAGCATCAGCCCGATCGCGCGGTCGCGCGCCGACAGGTGGGTGAGGTGCAGCTGCCACGACAGATGGTCCTGCAGACTGTCGGTCTTGGCGATGCGCTCGGCGGCATCGCCGTCCTCGTCGTGTCCGGACCAGCCGCTCGCCGTCTGCCGCCAGGCCTCGCCTTCACCGTCCCACAGGCGATCGTCGTCGACAGGCTCGCGTTCTTTCTCGGCCACCGCTGCCAAGGGTTGGGCATCGACATCGACATCGGCATCGGCATCGGCATCGGCGCTCGACGCCGGCTCGGTCTCGTCCCAGTCGAGCAGCGGATTGCTTTCCAGTGCGGCGTTGATCTCGGTTTCGAGCTCGGTCGCGGACAGCTGCAGCAGGTGCAGCGCCTGGCGCAGCTGCGGCGTCAGGACGAGATGCTGGCCCAGCGATGTTTGGAGGCGTGGCTTCATAGTCCCGGGCTTCGTGCATGCGCACCGCGACCGATGAATGCCACGGACCTAGAGGCGGAAGGAGTCGCCCAGATAGACCCGGCGCACATCGGGATCGGCGAGCAGTGCGTCCGGAGCCCCCTGCGCGAGCACACTGCCTTCGTTGAGGATATACGCGCGGTCGCAGATTCCCAAGGTCTCGCGGACGTTGTGGTCGGTGATCAGCACGCCGATGCCGCGGTTTTTGAGGTGCTCGACGATGCGCTGGATGTCGCCGACCGAGATCGGATCGACGCCGGCGAACGGCTCGTCGAGCAGCATCAGCCGCGGATTGGCGGCCAGCGCACGGGCGATCTCGACGCGACGGCGCTCGCCGCCGGACAGGCTGGCGCCGAGCTGGTCGGCGACGTGGTTGACCTGCAGCTCGTCGAGCAGGCTGGCCAATTCCTGATCGCGCCGGCGTGCGTCGAGATCGTCGCGTAGCTCCAGCACCAAGCGCAGGTTGTCGGCGACGCTGAGCTTGCGGAACACCGACGGCTCCTGCGGCAGGTAGCCGACGCCGAGCTTGGCGCGGGTATACATCGGCTCGGAGGTGATGTCGCGGCCATCGAGCACGATGCGGCCCTCGTCGGCCGGCACCAGGCCGACGATCATGTAGAAGCAGGTGGTCTTGCCGGCCCCGTTGGGGCCGAGCAGGCCGACGACTTCGCCGGCATCGAGGCTGAGCGCGAAATCGCGGACCACTTCGCGCGCGCGGTAGCGCTTGCGCAGGCCTTCGGCGACCAGCATCAGTTGCCGCCCGTGGCGGCCGGGGGCGGGGCTGCGGCGGCCGGTGCCTTGTTCTTCGGCTCGAACTTCATCTGCACGCGGCCGCCGCCGCTCTCGCCGCCGCTCTGCACCTGGCCGGTACGCGAGTTGTAGACGATGCGCCCGCCGGTGATGCTGCCGCGGCCGGGCTGCTGGACGTTGGCGTTGCCGGTCAGCACGATGGTGTCGTTGGGAATGTCGTAGTCGATCTGCGCAGCGGTCGCATTCATCCACGCGCCGTCGTCGCCCTGCTGCTTCATCTGCACCGGCGAACCGCTCAGTTTGACTAGGCTGGTCTCGCCGTTGCTGCGGCGGACATCGGCCTTGGCGGCCTGGATGTCGAGCGTGCCCTGGATGATTTTGACGTCGCCGGTGAGGATGCACGGGCCGCTTTCATTGACCGAGCAGTCGCTGGTATTGGCCGCGACGTTCATCGTCTGGTTGCGATCGGTGGTCTTGGCCCACGCGCCAGCCGTTGCTAGCAGCGCGATTGGGAGAATGCTAGCGGCGCGACGGTTCATTGATGAGGGTGACCTTGGAAAGAAGCTGGATGCGCTGGGTGGCGAGATCGGCCTTCAACCCGGTGCCGCGCATTGTAGAGCCGGGTGCGTTGACGGTCACCAAAACCACTGACGTGGCCTCGTTCTTGTCGGGGAACACATTAAGCTCTTCGGTGTGCATTGTGGTCGGCTTGGCGGCGCTCGGCGGACTGTTGGCGACGACGTTGCCGCGCAGCCGCACCTCGCTGTTGTCGGCGGCGACCCAGCCGGTCCGCGATCGGATTTCCCAGCGCGCGCCGCTCTTGTCGGGCAGCAAAAACAGCGGCGTCCGCAGCGCCATGGTCTCGTCGGTCGGGCTCTGCGCCAGTTCTGGGGCGCGCAGGGTGAAGGACTCCTTGCCCTGGGCGTTGAGCGCGATCAGCTCGAAATCACGCAGCAGATATGTCGGTCGGGCGCTGGCGGCGGCGGTCGGTGCGTCGTCGCTGCGCTGCCGCCACGCAGCCCAGCCGCTGACCAGGGCGGCGACCAGCAGCACCAGGGTCAGCAGGCCGCGCCAGGTCATGCGGCGTCTCCGCGCAGTGCGGCCATGTGGCCCTGCGCGGTGAGCAGCAGATCGCACAGCTCGCGCGCCGCACCCTCGCCGCCGCGCGACGGCGTGCGCCAGTGCGCGACCTCGGCGGCGAGCGCATGCGCATTGGCCGGTGCCACGGCGAGGCCACAGCCAAGCATCGGCGCACGGTCGGGCAGGTCGTCGCCCATGAACGCAACTTGATCCGCGGCGATGCCCAGACGCGCGCGGATCGCCTCGACACAGGCTTGCTTGTCAGTGATGCCGGTATGCGTTTCGGCACCGAGCTCGGTACCGCGCCGCTCGGCGATGCCGCCGGCGCGCGCGGTGATCAGCGCGATCGCGATGCCGGCCTTGCGCAGCAGCACCAATCCTTGCCCGTCGGCGACGTGGAAGGCTTTCATCTCGCGGCCCTCGCCGTCCAGATACAGCCGTCCGTCGGTCAGCGTGCCGTCCACGTCGAAGCACGCGAGGCGGATGATCGCGGCGCGGGCGAGCAGGTCGGCGGAGTAGGAGGGGGGTGGCATCAGGGGCGCAGAGTCAGCTCGGAAAGGAGGAACGAGTGAAGAGGAGCGAGATGTGGCCGGTGCGTTGCGGGTGTTGCAGGACGTGAGTATGTCGGTCGAGTCGCTTGTCTGCGATCTTCCGTTGCCAATTGCCGTTCTCAACTCTTAGAGTCTGTTTAAAATCTTCTGAGCAGCAGCGCCAAAAAGGCGAGGTGGATGAATTGTAGGCTGGTGTTGAGCTTACGCTCGCAGTTCTTCCATAAGCGCCGGCATTTCTCCAGCCAGCCAAAGGAGCGCTCCACCACCCAGCGCTGCGGCATG
>JBOHYD010000428.1:0-2254 GCA_050737635.1 Luteimonas sp.
ACCAGGTGCACTTCCGCGAACCTGGCATGGAATACAAGGCCGACATCGCCACCGAGTCGGCCGCGGCCGTCGCCGGCGGTCTGACTAGCTTCATGGACATGCCCAACACCAGCCCGCCGACACTCAGCGCCGACGTGCTCGAGGCCAAGTACGCGCGCGCCGCTGGCCGCGCACGCGGCAACTACGGCTTCTACTTCGGGGCCAGCAACGACAACCTCGATAACGTCCGTGCGCTCGACCCGCGCAGCGCACCGGGCGTGAAGGTGTTCATGGGCTCGTCGACCGGCAACATGCTGGTCGACGACCCGGACACGCTCGACGGCATCTTCCGCGACACCCCGACGCCGATCATCACCCACTGCGAAGACACCCCGATGATCGACGCGCTGCTCGCTAGGTATCGCGCGCAGTACGGCGACGATATCCCCGCCGATTGCCACCCCGACATCCGCCCGCGCGAGGCCTGCCTCAAATCCAGCGAACTCGCGGTGTCGTTGGCCAACAAACACGGCACTCGCTTGCATGTGCTGCACGTGTCCACCGCCGACGAGCTCGCCCTGTTCACCCCCGGCCCGCTGATCGACGCCGACGGCGTGCGCAAGCGCATCACCGCCGAAACCTGCGTGCATTTTCTGCGTTTCGATCGTGCCGATTACGCACGGCTTGGCCACCTGATCAAGTGCAATCCGTCGATCAAGGAGGCCAGCGACCGCGAGGCGCTGATCCGCGCGCTGGCCGAGGATGTGATCGACGTGCTCGCCACCGATCACGCGCCGCACACCCTGCAAGAAAAGCAAAACCCCTACGTGCGCGCGCCAAGCGGCCTGCCGCTGGTGCAGTACGCACTGGTCGCGGCGCTGGAACTGGTGCGCGAGGGCCGGCTGAGCACCGCCCAGGTGGTGCAGAAGTTCGCGCATGCGCCGGCGCAATTGTTCGACGTGCACGAGCGCGGGTTTTTGCGCGAAGGCTACTGGGCCGACCTGACATTGATCGACGACACGCCGTTCACCGTGCAACGCTCCGACGTGCTGTCGAAATGCGGCTGGTCGCCGTTCGAGGGCACCACGTTCCACTCGCGCATCGCATCGACCTGGGTCAACGGCCAGCTCGCCTGGGACGGCACGCGCATCGTCGGCGACGCGCAGGGACAGCGGCTGGAATTCGATCGTTGAGGGTGCAGGCCGCGCGCCTGGCGCTGGCCGCCGCCGCGCTGTGCGCCACCGCATCGGCGGCCATCGCGCCGACCGCGGCGCAGGCACCATCAACGACGTCCGTCGCGCCCGACACGATCACCCGCGACACCCTGGACTCCGCGCATGGCATCGTGTTCCCGGCAACCGTGGCGCAGGGCACCTTGGTGATCGGCAAGGTGCCGCCGGGGGCGATCGTGCGCTACGGCGCGAGGACGCTGACGCCCACGCCCTACGGCAGCGTGGTGTTCGGTGTTGGTCGCGACGCGACCGCAGCGGTGCTGCTGAGCGTCGAATCCGCACCGGGCCGCCTCGACACCATCCGCATCGCGATCACCGCACGCGACTGGCCGATCGAGCGCATCGACGGCGTGCCGCCGAAGACCATCAACCCGCCGCCGGACATCGCCGCGCGCATCGCGCGCGAACAGGCGCAGGTCAGCGCCGCGCGCCAACGCGACGACGACCGCGCCGACTTCGCGCAGGCCTTCATCTGGCCGCTGCGCGGAAGGGTCAGCGGCCGCTTCGGCAATGCGCGGGTGTACACCGCCACCGACGGCACGGTCGAAACCGGGGCCGGACATTCCGGAATGGACATCGCGGCGCCTGCCGGCACGCCGGTCAAGGCACCGGCGGCGGGCATCGTCACGTTCGCGGCGCCCGATTTGTATCTGACCGGCGGCACCCTGGTGCTCGACCACGGCCACGGCGTCAGCTCCAACTTCCTGCACCTCTCGCGCATCGACGTCAAGCTCGGCGATCGTATCGCGCAAGGCCAAGTGATCGCGGCGGTCGGCGCGACCGGGCGCGCGACCGGGCCGCACCTGCACTGGGGCATGAACTGGTTCGACGTGCGCGTGGACCCGCGGTTGGTGCTTGAAAGAACCGGGAATGGGGACTCGGGACTCGGGACTCGTTGACAGCCCGACGTGACGCGATCATCGAGAGCGCTGACATCGCAAACATTGCCGTGGATTCCCGACATCGACATGCCGTAACGCACGGCTCCACATGGTGCCGGGAGAGTCGCGATCCGAAACCGTCATCCCGGCGAACGCCGGGAC
>JBOHYD010000429.1:0-3113 GCA_050737635.1 Luteimonas sp.
ACGCCACCCTGCATGGGCTACAGACGCCGTGCGGTTTGCTTTCCCTTCTCCCTCCGGGAGAAGGTGCCCGAAGGGCGGATGAGGGTAGGGACTTGCCGCTCGGATCGCAGCTGGTGGCATTCAAGACTGGTCGGCCCGATCTAGCCACCGGGGTACTCGCATGAGGTCGGACTGATGAACTTGCCGCGCAACGATCCTCGCCCGGTACGTCTGTCGAACGCCACGGTGGCGAGTCTGCCCGCGCCTGTCGCGCGCCCACGCTACGACCGCAGCGCAGTCAAAATCGGTGTGGTGCACCTGGGGATCGGCGCTTTCCACCGCGCCCACCAGGCCGTGATGTTTGATGACCTGCTCAATTGCGGCGATCTGCGCTGGGGCGTACTCGGCGCTTCGTTGCGTACGCCGGATGTACGTGATCGGCTTATGCCGCAGGATGGGCTCTACACGCTGGTAGACAGAGATGGAAGCGACCAGCGGATGCGAGTGATTGGCGCCGTGCAAGAAGTGCTCGTCGGCCCCGAGCATCCGCAGCGACTAATCGCTGCGATGGCAACCCCCGACGTGCATCTGGTCACGCTGACCGTCACCGAAAAAGGCTACAAGCTGGATCCAAGCTCCGGTGTCCTGTTGTTCGATGATCCCGAAGTCGCCGCCGACTTGGCTGATCCGACCCAGCCCCGCACCGCACCCGCGTTCATCGTGGCCGCATTGGCGCGACGCCGGGCACTGGGACTGTTGCCGTTCACCGTGATGTCTTGCGACAACCTTTCGGGAAACGGGCAGCGCGTTCGGTCTGCGGTGATCGCGTTCGCCAAGGCGATCGACCCCTCGCTCAGCGAATGGATCGCCGAAGCCGGGGCTTTCCCAAACACGATGGTCGACCGAATCGTTCCGGCCACCACCCAAGCCGACATCGCTCATCTCGCCGAACGTCTTGGCGTCGAGGATCGCGGCACCGTCAACACCGAGCCGTTCAGTCAGTGGATCATCGAGGAGCATTTTGCCGGGCCCCGTCCTGATTTCGATGCGGTGGGCGCGCGCGTGACCAACGATGCGCAAGTCTGGGAGGCGGCCAAGCTGCGCCTGCTCAACGGCGCCCATTCCTGCCTTGCCTATCTCGGCGCGCTTTCCGGTATCGAGTTCGTCCACGAGGCCGCGGCGCACCCCGCTTTCCGCCGGCTGATCGAGCAGTTGTGGGATGAAGCCCAAACGACCCTGAAGCACGATCCTCAGCTCGACGTTCCGCGCTACCGGTCTCAGCTCTTGGCTAGGTTTTTGAACACAGCGCTGAATCACAGAACGCGTCAAATCGCCGACGACGGCTCGCAAAAACTTCCGCAACGCCTAGTCATCTCGGTACGCGAGCGCTTGCGACACAACCTCCCCATCGATGCATTGGCGCTGGCGATAGCGGGCTGGATCCGGTGGCAGCGCGGCATTGACGACTTCGATCGCCCGTACGCGGTGATAGACCCGCTTGCGCCTCTCACTCGGGCCATCTGGGATGCGTCGTCGGACGATGTGTCGGCCATCGTCGGCGGGCACTTGGCCCTCAATCAGGTGTTCACCGCGGACCTCGCCGATGACCAGCGTTTGCGCACAGCCCTGGAGGCGGCCCTCGCCCGACTCTTGCGCGACGGCGCATTGAAATCGGTCGAAAGTCATGGTGACGGCGCTCGCTGTTGAGGGCACAAGACTCGCCCCTGGAGCGGCGGCACGCCGCGCGCGTATCCTGCGGTGAGACTTCCGGAGACACCGCATGGCCAGCCGCGCATTCCGCACCGAGCACGACAGCATGGGCGAGCTGAAGGTGCCCGCCGATGTGCTGTGGGGCGCGCAGACGCAGCGGGCGGTGCAGAACTTCCCGGTCTCCGGGCGGCCGATGCCGCACGGCTTCATCCGCGCGCTCGGGCTGGTGAAGGCCGCCGCCGCCTCGGTCAACGCCGATCTCGGCCTGTTGCCGAAAGGCGTGGCGAAGGCGATCAACGCCGCCGCACTGCAGGTCGCCAGCGGCGAGCACGATGCGCAGTTTCCGATCGATATCTACCAGACCGGCTCCGGCACCTCGTCCAATATGAATGCCAACGAGGTGATCGCGACGCTGGCGACGCGCGCCGGCGGCAAGCCGGTGCATGCCAACGATCACGTCAATCTCGGCCAGAGCTCTAACGACGTGATCCCGACCGCGATCCGTGTGTCCGCCCAACTCGCGGTGATTGAGGACCTCCAGCCGGCGCTCAAACACCTATGCAAGGTCATCGACGGTCGCGCCAAGGCGTTTGCCAAGATCGTCAAGACCGGGCGCACGCATCTGATGGACGCGATGCCGCTGACCTTCGCGCAGGAGTTCGGCGCGTGGTCGTCGCAATTGACCTCCGCGCAGGCGCGCATCGACGACGCGCTGGGGCGACTGCGCCGGCTGCCGATCGGCGGCACCGCGATCGGCACCGGCATCAATGCCGACCCGCGCTTCGGCCATGCCATGGCGAAGGCGCTGTCGACGCTGACCAAGACACGTTTCGAGTCCGCAAAGGACAAGTTCGAGGGTCTCGCCTCGCAGGACGACGCGGTCGAATTGTCGGGTCAGCTGTCGACGCTGGCGGTGGCGCTGATGAAGATCGCCAACGACCTGCGTTGGATGAACTCCGGTCCTTTGGCGGGGTTGGGCGAGATCGCGCTGCCGGCCTTGCAGCCGGGCAGTTCGATCATGCCGGGCAAGGTCAACCCGGTGATCCCCGAGGCCACGGTGATGGTCTGCGCACAGGTGATCGGCCACCACGCCGCAATCACGATTGCCGGGCAGACCGGCAACTTTCAGCTCAACGTCACCTTGCCGCTGATCGCGGCCAATTTGCTCGAATCGATCGGCCTACTCGCCAATGTGTCGCGGCTGCTCGCCGACAGCGCGATCGCCGGCATCACGGTGCGTCGCGACAACGTCGCCGCCGCGCTCGACCGCAATCCGATCCTGGTCACCGCGCTGAATCCGGTGATCGGCTACGAAAAAGCCGCCGCGATCGCCAAACGCGCTTACAAGGAACAGCGTGCGGTGATGGACGTCGCGCTGGAGGACAGCGGGTTGTCGGCGGCGGAATTGAGCAGACTGCTCGATC
>JBOHYD010000430.1:0-1857 GCA_050737635.1 Luteimonas sp.
AGCGCGACGAGACCAAGAGCGCCGCCTGACGCGGCACCACAACTAACTCACCGCTGATCCGCTGCAGTGTTTTTCCCCGGCGTGCAATCGTGTGTGCGCTGCGGTGCTCTGTTAGGGTCTGTCAAACCGATGGAGCAGGCCCGCTCGGAGGCCACGACGGCATGCCGCAAGATCAACAGTTCGAGCACATGGAAGGCCTGAAGATCGCGAGAATCGCCGCATAGCGTTTGCTGCATCCAGAAGCCGCCAAGGCACGCCTGCACCGCCCGTGCGGTTATCTTTCATTCCAGCCTGTCCCGAGCGCACAGTGCCGGCGACGGGCTGAATCCTCACGACCACCACGGGCCATGCCCGCATCCAAGGAGAACCAAGATGCCCAGCACCAAGAAAACGACCGCACTCGCGATCAGCGCAACCCTCGCCGGAGGGCTGTTGTTGTCCGGCTCGGCATTCGCCTCCACGCAGCTCGTGCAGGGCTACCTGCTCGGCGGCCAGGAAGCGGTGAAAAGCGACGCGGCCCAGGAAGACGCGATGAACAAGGACGAGGCGATGAAGCACGAGGGCATGAAGCACGACGCCAAGAAGCATGACGGCATGAAGAAGCATGACGGCATGAAGCACGACGCGATGAAGAAGGACGCGATGAAGGACGATGCGATGGTGAAAGACGACGCGGTCAAGGCCGACAACTAAGCCGGCATGTTGCGCATCGCGAAGGCCGCGCGCTGAGGTGCGACTTTCGCGATTGCGGCATGGACTGGTGCGTTCCGGGCACCGACTGTCTTGCGTTTGGGCGCTCGTTTGCCGGTAATTCTGGGGTTTTGCACAACCGTGCGCGCGGACTGTGCGGCGCGGTCTGTTACTCTGAGCGGATGACTGCAGAGCGCACTCCGGACCCCCGCAAGATGTCGGAACGCTTCCGCGGCTATCTGCCGGTGGTGGTGGACGTGGAAACCGGCGGCTTCGACTGGAACCGCCATGCGCTGCTCGAAATCGCCGCGTTGCCGCTCGATCTTGACGCCAACGGTCGGCTGATGCCTGGCGACGGCGCAAGCGCGCATGTGATCCCCGCCGACGGCACCGAGATCGATCCGAAGTCGCTGGAAGTCACTGGCATCGAGATCGACCACCCGTTCCGCTTCGCCAAGCCCGAGCGCGACGCGCTCGAACACATCTTCGCCGCGGTGCGCATCGCGGTGAAGAAGCACGACTGCCAGCGCGCGATTCTGGTTGGGCACAACGCGCATTTCGATCTCAATTTTCTCAATGCCGCGGTCGCGCGCGTCGGCCACAAGCGCAATCCGTTTCATCCTTTCAGCGTGTTCGACACCGTGACCCTGGCCGGCGTCGCCTACGGCCAGACGGTACTCGCGCGCGCCGTGCAGGCCGCAGGCCTGACCTGGCGCAGCGAGGACGCGCACTCCGCGGTCTACGACACCGAGCGCACTGCGCGGCTGTTCTGCAAAATCGCCAACGCGTGGCCGCAGCTGCCGCCGCCCGATCCGCCAGGAACCTCCGGCAAGTAGTCGAGCTCGGTGCCGCTACGGCGACGCCAGCTTCAACCCGACGATGCCGGCGACGATCAGGCCCAGGCTGACCAGCCGCCAGAGGTTTGCCGATTCGCCGAGCAGCGCGATACCGAGGATCGCGGTGCCGACCGCGCCGACGCCGACCCACACCGCGTAGGCGGTGCCGACCGGCAGCTGTTTCATCGCCACGCCGAGCAGACCGAGGCTGATGACCATCGCCGCCGCCGTGCCGAGCGACGGCCACAGCCGCGTGAAGCCTTCGGTGTATTTCAATCCGATCGCCCAGCCGATCTCGAACAGTCCGGCGAGCACAAGCAGGATCCAGGCC
>JBOHYD010000431.1:0-6070 GCA_050737635.1 Luteimonas sp.
CCACCTATCTGATCCAGAACACCCTGTGGTGGATCGAGTCCGCCGGCCTGTCGGGCATCCGCGAGGACACCTATGGCTATGCCGACCCCGCGTTCCTCAGCGACTGGGCGCGCGCGGTGCTGACCGAGTACCCGAACTTCAATATGGTCGGCGAGGAATGGAGCCCCAATCCGGCGGTCGTCGCGCACTGGCAGCGCGGCAAGGTCAATACCGACGGCCATGTGCCGCAGATGCCGAGCATGATGGATTTCCCGGTGCACACCGCGCTGCGCAGCGCCCTGCAGGAACCCGAAGGCGACGGCACCGGCTGGCGGCGCCTGTACGAAATGCTCGGCAACGATTACCTGTACCCGGATGCGTCACAGCTGGTGGTGTTTGCCGAAAACCACGACACCACGCGCGCGCTGGCGCAGTTCGATGGCGATGTCGGACTGTACAAGCTGGCGATGGCCTACGTCGCCACCGTGCGCGGCACGCCGCAGTTCTTTTACGGCTCCGAGGTGCTGATGGTCGGCCCGCGCGAGCGCGACGACGGTGCCGTCCGCGCCGACATGCCAGGCGGCTGGGCCGGCGACGCGCAGGATGCGTTCAGCGGTCGCGGGCTGTCGTCGGCGCAGCGCGAGGCGCAGGCCTGGCTGCGCCGCCTGCTGACCTGGCGCAAGCGCGCGCCGGTCATGCACAGCGGCCAGCTGCGGCACTACGCGCCGCAAAACGGCGTCTACGTCTACGTCCGCCACGACGGCAAGGACGCGGTGCTAGTGGCGCTCAACCGCAACGTCGCCGACACGCCGCTGCCGCTGGAGCGGTTTGCGGAGTTCGTGACCGCAGGCAGCCGTGGCGTCGATGCGATGACCGATGCCGCCGTCGATCTCGGCCGACCGCTGCTGCTGCCCGCCAAATCGGCGACGATCATCGCGCTGCGCTGAGCCGCGCCTCAGCGCAGCCCGGCCCGAACGCGCCGCTCAGAGCCCCAGCCAACCGGCCACGGTCGCGCGCGCCTCCTCGACGCCGAGTTTGGATTCGCCGGAGAACGTTTGCACACCGATGCTGTCGCCGAAGGCATTGGACAATTCGCGACGCACCGCCTGCAGGGTGTTGCCGGCCGCGCCGCGGCCGAGCTTGTCGGCCTTGGTCAGCAGCGCGTGCGCCGGCAGGCCGCGCTGCACCGCGTAGCCGAGCATCTGTCGGTCGTAGTCCTTGAGCGGATGGCGGATGTCCATCACCACCACCAGGCCCTTGAGCGCCATGCGACTGCCGAAATAGCTGTCGAGGAAGGCCTGCCAGTGCGCCTGCAGGTCCTTCGGCACCCGGGCGTAGCCGTAGCCGGGCAGGTCGACGAGGTAGCGCTGCTGGTGCTGCTCGGCGTCGGGCGACGACAGGCCAAAGAACACCAGTTGCTGGGTGCGCCCCGGCGTCTTCGACACCCGCGCCAGTGCGTTCTGTTGGCACAGCGCATTCAGCGCGCTGGACTTGCCGGCGTTGGAGCGGCCGGCAACCGCGACCTCGAAGCCGGCGTCGGGCGGCAGCTGCCGCGGCGTGTGGGCGGCGAGCAGGTATTTGGCACGGGCAAGGGGATTGGACATCGCGCAAGGATCGCACGCCGGCCTCGCGCGGGGATCGCGATGGTGTCGAGCCCGTCTTGGAGGGTTTGACCTTCCGTCTCGGTGAGGGTGGTCGTCATCGGTGGTGGCTCCTGGCCTGCCGTCATCCCGGCGCAAGCCGGGACCCAGCTCGATGGAGCAGGTGAACCATCATTCATTATCACGCACGGTCGGCCATGGGTCCCGGCTTGCGCCGGGATGACGGGCGCAAAGATAGCGGATGAGGCTTGAAGGTTGAGCCTAAGCAGTTACATAGCTCGATTTACAGACTCGCGGGTCCGAGATTGCCTCGGACCCGCGGTTTTAAAACCTACCGGTGCGTTTAACCCCCGGCTAGCACGGTGTCAGCATGGCCTGACATTGAGCGTCATCAACAGCCGTGCACTGACGTCGGCGGAGCGCAGGGAAAAGAAACTGTTTGCGCCGACCACAGTCGCGGAGGTATCGGCACGGGCGATCAATGCTTGGCCATCGCATCTGCTGAACACCGCGAATGCCGGATCGTCTTGCAGGAAGAAATTCTGGAGTCCAGGACGGGACCAACTGTCATCGGAAACCGCTCCGCGGGTGCCGGAGAAGAAGAATTCACGATGAAAGTTCACGAGCGCGCCGGGAGAGGTGACGACCGAACCGCGCCAATCGATACCCAAAATCCCGATCGAGAAACCGGATGCCACCGCCAGGCCGATCGCGATATTGCAGTCGGACCCCGCCACCGTGTTAACGGCATTGGTGACGGCCCGGTAATCGCGGAACAGGATGGCCACCTGGTTACCGTCCGGCGTTGCCGTCGCGGTGACCGTGCCAGGAGCGCAACCGTCGCCATTCGTATTGACCTGGGTAATCTGGATCGGCACGCCATTGATCATAATTGTCTGGGCTTGCGCAAAACTTGCGCCTGCGTAACCTACCAGCATTGCCATTGCCATTGCTTGCTTGATCATTTGTTTTCTCCGAAAACATTCAATAAAAGAGCCGGCATTCAATTGCCAGCATTCAATGCAACCCTAAATCCGCGCACATGCACTCAACACAATTACTGCAATCATGTCTGCGCATGATATCCGTCCATAGATAAATCAGCCGCCATGGGCGTTACCAGGCTAAAAGCATCGCATCCTTTAGTCTTTTCTTGAATCCCTCCTGATCCACTCCGGGTGCGTGAAAACCTACACTGACGCTTGCTGGCAGCCGTCGGTACTGCGAGTCGTTATCGATGGAAACAAACCAAATTTTCGCGGGCAAGCGACTAAGGCCTTCCGTTCTCCTGACAGAAAAAGCGCTTCGAATCGATCGGTATTTACAGCGGCGCGCCGGATTTGAATTAGCTGTTTTTCGGCACCCACCTTGCGGACAAACTTGCACTCAACCCAGCTGCGCCACCCTCCAAGGTGGCCTCACCATATACAAAAGATTCTCAAGATTCCGTGATCTGCTCCACGGGATGCGCATGCACGTCACTGCCGTCGACCAATGCTTCGAACATAAGCTTCGCCGGGCCGAAACTGGCAAAGAATCTCTCGATCAGGTGACGGGCCTTGTACACCGACCGATCCCACTCGCGTTGAACCTTGCGGTTGCTTTTGGCTTGTTGCCAGTTCGATGATGTAGGTGAGCCATCATTACCTGCCCTCATCCCGGCGCACGCCGGGACCCATGGCCGAGGGTTCGAGGCCATGATGGTTCACGTCGTCCATCGAGTTGGGTCCCGGCGTGCGCCGGGATGACGGGATGACGGGCTGACGGGATGACGGGATGACGGGCGCAAAGATAACCGATCAGGCTCGTCTCCCTGCTCTGTTCGAGAACTGCACTGAGATACGCTCATCGCGCTGGCCGTCATTGCCTTGTTTGGCCCGTACATGGCGCAGCTTTGGGATGCCGACGCCCTGGGAAAGAACAGCCTGGGTCTGTTGATCCTTCCGGTCGGTGTGCTCACCAGTCTCGCTCAGTCGCGGTTGTTCCGGGAGCAGCTGAGTTTGGTGTATCCGGCCGAGATCGAGCACTACGGCTTGTCCCTGGTGCTGCAGTCCAGCGGCATCGCCGCAGCATGGGAGCACACCGCCCGGCTGGCGACCCCGCAGCTGACCGGCGATCCCTTCCAGCTCAGCCTCGACCTGCAGCTGGCCGCCTACCGCAGCCTCTGCGAGGCGGTCACCCTGCTGCTGGAGTGCGAATCGGGCTCGATCCTAATCCGCGCGCGCTGTGGGCACCACGGTGCGCACCGCGGCATTCTGGGCTGCCGATCCTGCTGCTTTGACCGTGATGGGTGAGCGTTAGTTGATTGCACTGCCTTGGTGTTGGAGGTGCGCGGCACTTACCCCAACCTACGGCATCATCGAAGTGGCTCCGGCAGCGGCATGCCTCTGAACGCCTTGACGGTGCGCAGAACGAAGCTGGAATTGACATCCGCCACGCCGGCCTGGGTGAGCAGGCGGTCGAGCAAAAAGCGCGAAAAGTGCTCGAGGTCGCGGACCGCGACCTGCAGCAGATAGTCCATGTTGCCGGTCAGCGCATGGCAGGCGACAACCTCGTCCCAGGCGTTGACGAAGCCGGCAAACGCGGCCACCGATTCGGCGTCGTGGCGGCCGAGCTGCACGCGCACGAAGGCGTGCAGGCCGAGGCCGATGCGATCGGGATCGACCTCGGCGCGGTAGCCTGTGATCGCGCCGTCGCGCTCCAGCCGCTGCACGCGGCGCAGACAGGCCGACGCCGACAGATGCACGCGCTCGGCGAGTTCGGCATTGGTCAGGCGGCCGGCGCGCTGCAGTTCGGCGAGCAGCTGCAGGTCGGTGCGGTCGAGGTCGATGGCGGCCATATTGAGCACTAAAACTTACTTTGACGCAAGAATCTTGCGCTATAAGCGGCCTAGTGCGCAACTTTGCAAACCTATTGCGCGGATTAGCGACTACAGTCATGTCTCGAACCCGGGAGCCGCGCCATGTCCGCACCGCCGCGTCGCGTCGAAAACCTGCACACCGACAAGGGCAAGGTGCCGGTCTATGCCACCGGCGTGGTGGCGCAGCCGTGGCATAGCTATTCCGACGCCGACCACGACACCTGGCGGCAGCTCTACGCGCGCCAGCGCGAGGTGCTGGTCAGTCGCGCCAGCGCGGCGTTTTTGCTGGCGCAAGACGCGATGGGCATGACCCCCGATCGCATTCCGAAGTTCTCCGCGCTCAATGCGGTGCTGGAAGCCGCGACCGGCTGGACGCTGATCGGCGTCGAAGGCCTGCTGCCGGAACTGGATTTCTTCGATCACCTCGCCAACCGGCGCTTTCCGGTGACGTGGTGGATCCGCACGCCGGAGCAGATCGACTACATCGAGGAGCCGGATCTGTTTCACGATCTGTTCGGCCATGTGCCGTTGCTGATGAACCCATTGTTTGGCGATTACATGGCCGCCTATGGCCGCGGCGGCGTCAAGGCGCACGGCATCGGCCCCGACGCGCTGCAAAACCTGACGCGGCTGTACTGGTACACGGTCGAGTTTGGGCTGATCCGCGAGCACGGCGAGTTGCGCATCTACGGCAGCGGCATCGTCTCGTCGAGCGGCGAGTCGCGGCACGCGCTGGAGAGCGCCGCGCCCAACCGCATCGGCTTCGACCTCGAACGCATCATGCGCACGCGCTACCGCATCGACAGCTACCAGAAGACCTACTTCGTGATCGACAGCTTTGCGCAGCTGATCGAGGCGACGCAGCCGGATTTCACGCCGATCTATGCGCGCCTGGCGACGCAGCCATCCGTGCCCGCCGGCACGGTGCTTGATGGCGACGCGGTGATTCAGCGCGGCAGCGGCGAGGGCTGGACGAGCGACGGCGACGTGTAATCGAAACTCGCCGACTGGGTTAGCGGAACAGCGACAACGCCGTCCAGCCGCACACCTCGCGCAGGCGCGATCGCTGCGTGCATGGCGGCGTTGCCGCAGGTGCCGGTGCGCAAGCCGGCATCGACGCCGCTGTCGGCGCATCGCCGCCGCCCGCGGGAGCCGGCACCCCGGCCAGCGAACGCGCGAGTTCGACGTTGGCGATGTAACCGTGCTGGAACAGCAGACCGGCGTACGCGGCGGCTGGTCGAATCTGGGCAACTTGTACGGCTGTCCGACCAGCGCCTGCGCACCGACTACGCGCACTACCTTGCCTACCCGCCGCGCTCGTCGGGACACCGCGGATTTCTCGCGTTTCGCGCCTGGTTGCACGCGCAGGCCGCCGAGCATGTGCGGCATCTGCAGACCGCAGGCAGTGCGGCGCTCGCCGCGATCGCGGCGAGCAAACGCGTCAGCGCGGCGGTCGGCAAGCCCGCCGGCAAACGGGTGAAATCAAACGGCTGAAAATAGCGCTCGCCGAGCTCTGCTCGCGGCCATGGCCACGCCCGCCAACCCGCGGCGCACACCAGGGCAATCGGGTGAACAAGTTACCGTAACTACCTGACAAATAAGCAGAGCTGTCATCCTCTTGCCTACTCTC
>JBOHYD010000432.1:0-15747 GCA_050737635.1 Luteimonas sp.
GATCAATCGCTTACGCGATTGATCCGCGTGCGGTGCATTCCTGCGCCGCGGAATCTCTGAATAAATCAGAGATTCCTTAGTTCTACAGTGTTATTAGTGTTTAGCTACTCGTATGAACGCTCTACCGCAACACGGACACTGCTGCAGATGTCGAGCGATGGCCGCCGGAGCCAAGCGAAAGCGGGCGGGGTTTACGCTGTTAGCGCACCTCGGCCACTTCCACCCCGTCCAGCCCCTGCGACAGCGTGCGCGCGTCACCGCCTTGGGCGAGTTTGATGCGCAGGCGGACCTCGTTGGCGGAGTCGGCGTAACGCAGGGCGTCCTCGTAGCTGATCTCACCTGCCTGATAGAGCTCGAACAGGGCTTGATCGAAGGTCTTCATACCGAGGTTGGTGGACTCCTTCATCACTTCCTTGAGCTTGTGAATCTCGCCGTCGCGGATGTAGTCCTGCACCAGCGGGGTGCCGAGCATGATCTCCATCGCGACGCGGCGGGCGGTGCCGTCGGGGGTGGGGATCAGCTGCTGGGCGACGACGCCCTTGAGGTTCAGCGACAGGTCCATCAGCAGCTGGTTGCGACGGTCCTCGGGGAAGAAGTTGATGATGCGATCCATCGCCTGGTTGGCGTTGTTGGCGTGCAGGGTGCACAACACCAGATGCCCGGTTTCGGCGAAGGTGATGACGTGGTCCATACCCTCGCGGGTGCGCACTTCGCCGATCATGATCACGTCAGGTGCCTGGCGCAGGGTGTTTTTGAGCGCGTTTTCCCAGCTGTCGGTGTCGATGCCGACCTCGCGCTGGGTGATGATGCAACCCTCGTGCTTGTGCACGAACTCGATCGGGTCCTCGATGGTGATGATGTGCCCGGTGGAATTGAGGTTGCGGTAGCCGATCATCGCGGCGAGCGATGTCGACTTGCCGGTGCCGGTGGCGCCGGCGAAGATGACGATGCCGCGCTTGGTCATCGCCAGGGTCTTGATGATCGGCGGCAGATTGAGCTCTTCGAGCGACGGAATCTTGGTCTCGATGCGGCGCAGCACCATGCCGACCTGGTTGCGCTGGTAGAAGCAACTCACGCGGAAGCGGCCCGCCCCGGACACGCCGATCGCGAAGTTGCATTCGTGGGTGCGCTCGAACTCCTCGCGCTGCGGCGGCGACATCACGTTGAGCACCAGATCGCGCGCCTGCTGCGGGGTGAGCGGGTTCTGGGTGATCGGCGAGATCTTGCCGTGCACCTTCATCGACGGCGGCATGCCCGCGGTAATGAACAGGTCCGACGCCTTCTGGTGCGCCATCAGCTTGAGGAAGGAGGTGAAGTCGATGCTGCTCATGGGAATCTCCGGGACTCGGGACTCGGGACTCGGGACTCGGCAAAGGCGACCAGCCTTGCACGGTCCGCGAGCTCAGTAGAGCCCTGTGTCCATTGATGTCACGTCGCGGGAATCGATCGCCATTTGTTCAGAAGGTTCTTGCCGTTTCGAGCCCCGAGTCCCGAGTCCCGGCTTCATTCAAACAACCGCTTGTCCTTGGCGTAATCCTTGGCCTGCGCACGGGTGACCATGCCGCGCTTGACGAGGTCCTGCAGGTGCTGGTCGAGGGTCATCATTCCGTATTGCTGGCCGGTCTGGATCGACGAATACATCTGCGCGACCTTGTCCTCGCGGATCAGGTTGCGGATCGCCGGGATGCCGACCATGATTTCCCACGCGGCGGTGCGGCCGCCGCCGACTTTCTTGAGCAGCGCCTGCGAGATCACCGCGCGCAAGGATTCCGACAGCATCGAGCGCACCATCGGTTTTTCGCCGGCGGGGAACACGTCGATGATGCGATCGATGGTCTTGGCGGCGGACGAGGTGTGCAAGGTGCCGAACACGAGGTGGCCGGTTTCGGCCGCTGTGAGTGCCAGGCGGATGGTTTCGAGGTCGCGCAGCTCGCCGACCAGGATGTAGTCGGGGTCTTCGCGCAGCGCCGAGCGCAGCGCCTCGTTGAAACCGCGGGTGTCGCGGTGCACCTCGCGTTGGTTGATCAGGCACTTCTGCGCGGTGTGCACGAATTCGATCGGGTCCTCGACGCTGAGGATGTGGGCGTATTCGTTCTTGTTGATGTGGTCGATCATTGCCGCGAGCGTGGTCGACTTGCCGGAGCCGGTCGGGCCGGTGACCAGGATCAGGCCCTGCGGCTGGTCGATCAGTTCCTTGAAGATGCGCGGGCAGCCGAGGTCTTCGAGGGTCAGCACTTCCGAGGGAATGGTGCGGAACACCGCACCGGCGCCGCGGTTCTGGTTGAAGGCGTTGACGCGGAAGCGCGCCAGGCCGGGGATCTCGAAGGAGAAGTCGACTTCGAGAAATTCCTCGTAGTCGCGGCGCTGTTTGTCCGACATGATGTCGTAGACCAGCGCATGCACCTGCTTGTGGTCGAGCGCCGGGATATTGATCCGGCGCACGTCGCCGTCGACGCGGATCATCGGCGGCAGGCCCGCCGACAGATGCAGGTCGGATGCCTTGTTCTTGACCGAAAACGCCAACAGTTCGGCGATATCCACGCGCTATGCCCTCGAACTGCAACGAATGAAACTGCAATGCCACCACTGCGAATCGCAGTATAGCCCCGGATTTGCGGCAATCATCCAGTCCCACTAGACGGAGTCAGGCCATGCTCGCGCAAGCGCTTCAGCGTGTCACCGACCGGCTCGGCGCGGCCGCGAGCGACGCGCAACGTGCCGTGCCGCGGCTGCTGGCGGTGTCGAAATTGCACCCTGCGTCGGCCGTCGCGGAACTCGCGGCCTGCGGGCAGCGGGCATTCGGCGAAAACTACGTGCAGGAAGCGTTGGCCAAGCAGGCCGAGTTGCGATCGCTGAATGTGGACGTCGCGCTGGAATGGCATTTGATCGGCCATCTGCAATCCAACAAGGCGCGCGCGGCGGCGGTCGCGTTCGACTGGGTGCAGACGGTGGATCGCGCCAAGCTGGTTGGCGCACTCGCGCAGCATCGGCCCGACGCTCGCGCTCCGCTCAACGTGCTGATCCAGGTCAACATCGCCGACGAGGCCAGCAAGCACGGCTGCACGCCGCAGGCGATCGACGGATTGGTTGACGCGATCGCCGCGCAGCCGCAGCTGTTGCTGCGCGGATTGATGGCGATCCCAGCACCGCATCCCGACCCCGCATTGCGCCGCGCGGCGTTCGCGCGGATGCGCGAATTGTTTGAGGCATTGCGCGTGCGCGCGGCGCGCGTGGACACGCTGTCGATGGGCATGAGCGACGACATCGAACTCGCGATCGCCGAGGGCGCGACCATGGTGCGGGTGGGGACGGCGCTGTTTGGGACGAGGAGCCGGGACTCGGGACTCGGGATTCGGGGCTCGCAAGCATAGGCAGGGGCTGGCTGGCGGTCGGTCTTGGTGCATGCATGCCCGTACCGCAAGGCGCTACCATCGATCGGAAGTTCAAACGGTACAGACTAATGTCACGCCCCGAGTCCCGAGTCCCGAGTCCCGAGTCCCAGCTTAGCATCGCCTTCATCGGCGGCGGCAACATGGCACGCAGCCTGGTTGGCGGACTGATCGCGCGCGGCATGTCGGCCGCGGCGATCCGCGTCGCCGAGCCGGTCGACGACGCGCGTGTCACGCTCGAACACGATTTTGGCGTGCGCGTGTTTGCCGACAACGCTCGCGCCGTGCAGGACGCCGACGTCTGGGTGCTGGCGGTCAAGCCACAGGTACTGCGCGCGGTGTGCGAGGCGCTTGCCGGCCTCGCGCGGGCGCGCAGACCGCTGGTGGTGTCGATCGCCGCCGGCATCACCAGCGCGCAGCTGTCGCGCTGGCTCGGTGGCGATGCGGCGGTAGTGCGCTGCATGCCGAACACCCCGGCGCTGCTCGGTGCCGGGGTGACCGGGCTGTTTGCGACGGCGGCGGTCGATGCCGACGGGCGCGCGCGCGCGCAGGCGCTGCTGTCGTCGGCCGGCGCCACGGTGTGGATCGACGACGAGGCGAAGATGGACGCAGTGACGGCGGTGTCCGGCAGTGGACCGGCGTATGTGTTTTTGCTCGCCGAGGCGATGGAGCAGGCCGCGATCGCCGAAGGTTTGCCGGCCGCCGCTGCGCGCATGCTGGTACGGCATACCGTGCTGGGTGCGGCGCGCATGCTGACCGAATCCGAGGACGCGCCGTCCGAACTGCGGCGACGGGTGACCTCGCCCGGCGGCACCACGCAAGCGGCGATCGAGACCTTGGAGCAGGGCGAGTTTCGGCATCTGCTCGCCGATGCGATCCGCAATGCCACCGAGCGTGGCCGGCAGTTGGCGGCGGCCAATGAGGCACCGTTGGCGGGCGGGTTGATCGATGCCGCAGTGGGCAAAGGGCAGCGCGATGGCTGACGCACCGCGCGCGACTGTTCTCGCCATTGCTGTCGTTGTGCTCGCCGGCTGCAGTGGCTCGGGCGCGCCGCAGGGCGCGTTAGCCTCCGCCCAGGCACCGCAGGAAGTCAGCGTGCGCAACGGCGATCTGCTGATGCGCGCCAGCGCGATCCCCACGCTGGCGCTCGGCGAGGCGGTCGCGATGCAGTACGGCATCGCCCGCGATACCGGGTCGGTGCTGCTGCTGGTCGGCGTGCGGCGCGGCAGCGGCGCGCAAGAAACCGCCTTGCCGGCCGGCATGATCGCGAGCGCCACCGACCTGCTCGGCAAGCGCCAGCCGATCGACTTGCGCGAGGTGCGCAGCGGCGCGTTTGTCGACTACGCCGGCACCGTGCGTGTGATCGCACCCGATACCCTGCGCTTCGACATCGAGGCGACGATCGACGGCGGACCGCGGTTGAGCCTGCAGTTCAATCGCGATTTTTTTCCGCGCTGAGCGGCCTTTGAACGCGCCTTGTCGCGTTCGACGCGGGTTGCCGGCATTCGACTCAGCGCTGATTGAATGCGTATCTGCCTGGTCCGAGCAGAGCGATCGCGACGGCGGTCAGCAGGTACATGCCCTGCAATTCGAGCGCCCAGCCGCCTTGGCTGGTGAACTGGCCGAGCTGGGCCATATGCACGAGCGCAAACGCGAACAGCATATTGGCCACGATCAGGGTCGCGCCGATGCGCGCATACACGCCGAGCAGCACCATCAGCGGCGCGAGCACCTCGCCGACCAGCGCGCCGTAGGCGAGGAAGGTCGGCAGCCCATGCGCGGTCAGCATGCCCTGTACGGGGTCGAGGCCGTTTTTAAGCTTGGCGATGCCGTGCAGCAAGATCAGCACGCCGAGCGCGAGGCGCAGCACGAGTTTGGCGATGTCCTGGGAAGTGTTCTGGTTCACGGTATCAGTCCGTTGCTGGAGAGGGCGAATGATTGCAGGCTTGCGGAGGCCTGTGTAGCGCTGCAGGTCGATCGCAGCGGAGATCGGCCGCCGGTGCCTGAGTGAGTGGCCCTGGCCGCTCCCACAAAAGCAAGCTCGCGCAAGAGCCGATGTCGCTACCCACTACCCGCTACCCGCTGCGCCTGCGCGACCAGGCCTGCACGATGTTGGCGATCGCGCGCACCCCGTCGGTCAACGCCGCCGGGCCGGGCTGCAGGATCAGCGGCGACTTGATCTCGTGCAGCTCGCCGTCGCGCACCGCCGGCATCGCCTCCCAGCCCGGCCGCGCGGCGACGCGGTCGGGTTGGAACTTTTTGCCGCACCACGAGCCGATCACGATGTCCGGCGCGCGGCGCACGACCTCGCTGTGGTCGGCGAGGATGCGGTGTTTGGCCAGCGACTGCGTTGAGAGTTCGGGGAACACATCGTCGCCGCCGGCGATGCGCACCAGCTCCGCAACCCACTGGATGCCGGTGATCGCCGGCTCGTCCCATTCCTCAAAATACACGCGCGGCCGCTGCGCCAGCGTCGATGCCTCGCGTGCGATCGCGTCGAGCCCGCGACACAGGTCGTCGGCATAGGCATCCGCGCGCGCGCCGGCGCCGACCAGCGCGCCGAGCCGGCGCACGTAGTCGACGATACCGTCGACGCTGCGGTGGTTGCTGATCCACACCTCGACGCCGCGCCGGATGAGCTCGGCGGCGATGTCGGCCTGGATGTCGGAGAACCCGATCACGAAATCCGGCTGCAGAGCGAGGATCGCGTCGATCTTGGCGCTGGTGAACGCGCTGACTTTGGGCTTTTCGCGTCGCGCGATCGCCGGGCGCACGGTGAAACCGCTGATACCGACGATGCGCTCCTGCTCGCCGAGCGCGTACAGGGTTTCGGTGGGTTCTTCGGTGAGGCAGACGATGCGGCGGGGACCTTTGGCCCGGGAATCGAGAATCGGGAATGGAGAATCGGAAACCGCACGGCACTGCCCTTGCGATTCTCCATTGCCCATTGCCCATTCCCGGCCCTTCACGGATACAACATCCGCTTGGTCCACAGCCCGGTGCAGGCGTCGCCTTGGTACAGATGGCGCTCGTGCAAGCGGAACGCCGCGCCGTACCAGAACTCGATGGCCTCCGGGCGCACGCGCAGGCCGGTCCAGCGCGGCGGGCGCGGGACGTCGCGGCCGTCGAATTCGCGATCGACCTCGGCGATGCGCTGCTCGAACGCGTCGCGTGCTTCCAGCGTGTCGGACTGCTTCGACGCCCAGGCGCCGATCTGGCTGCCGCGCGGGCGCGAGGCGAAGTACGCATCGGCTTCGGCATCGTCGACGATCTCGACCGGCCCCTCGATGCGCACCTGCACGCCGTGACGCATCCGCGGCCAGTGGAACAGCAGTGCTGCGTGCGGGTTGGCCTGCAGCTCGCGACCCTTGCGGCCGTCGAGATGGGTGTAGAACACGAAGCCGCGCGCGTCGTGCGCCTTGAGCAGCACGGTGCGCGCCGACGGCCGGCCATGCGCGGTCGAGGTCGCGACGGTCATCGCGGTGCGATCGGGTTCGCCAGCGGCCTTGGCATCGTCGAACAATCGATCGAAGGTGGCGAGCGCTTCGGCATACAGGTCGGCGTCGGTCATGGCGCTATTGTGGCGCGATGCCGACAGCCCCGCACCCCAATGTCCGCGGTTTCGCGCCGGTGCTGGTCGCCGAGGTGCTGGACGACGCGCGCGACCATGGGGCGCGGGTGTTCGGCATCGTCGGCGTGCAGGGCAGCGGCAAGTCGACGCTGGCCGCGCAGGTGGCGGCGCTGGCAGCGTCGCGCGGCCTGCGCGTCGCGGTGGTGTCGCTCGACGACTTTTATCTCGATCGCGATGCCCGGCTGGCGCTGGCGCACGACGTGCATCCGCTGCTGGCCACGCGCGGGCCGCCAGGCACGCACGATCTGGCGCTCGCCTTCGCCACGCTTGATGCGCTGCGCGAGCGGCGCAGCGTTGCGGTGCCGCGCTTCGACAAGGGCCGCGATCGCCGGCTGCCGCGCGACGCGTGGCCGCGCGTGGACGCTGCCGATCTGGTGATACTGGAAGGCTGGTGTCTGGCGACACCGCCCGAGTTGCCGCAGCAGCTCATCGCGCCGATCAATGCGCTGGAACGCGACGAGGACGGCGGCGGCGTGTGGCGACGCCATGGCAATGCCGCGCTCGCCAACGACTATCCGGCGCTGTGGCAGCGCATCGATCGGCTGCTGCTGTTGCAGGGGCCGGGGTTCGATGTGGTGCCGGAGTGGCGCTGGCAGCAGGAAACCGCGCGGCACGCCATGCAGCCCGAGCAGCCGGCGATGTCGCGCGTGCAGGTGGCGCGCTTCGTGCAGCATTTCGAGCGCGTCAGCCGGCAGGCGCTGCGCACGCTGCCGGACATCGCCGACCGCACGATCCGTCTGGATGCCGATCGTAGGCCATGGCGTACGCGGGAAGGCGCCGGGGCGCGACTGCCGCCTTGATGGCCTGGACAAGGTGCAGCCGCACCTGCGAATGTTCCTGCCAACCTTCAGCTCACCACGAAGGTGATCCGCAGGTTCACCCGCCACTCGGTGATGTTGCCGGCATTGTCGGTGACCGCCTTGATTTCATTGACCCAGACGCCCTTGATGTCCTTGACGGTTTCGGAGGTTTTCCTCAGGCCGTGCTTGACGGCATCCTCGATGCTGGTCTCGGACGAGGCATTGACTTCGATGATCTTGGCGACGGACATGACGTTCTCCTGCTGCGATGGCACGGATGCCGGGACACCGATGCTGGACCTGCGTCCGTTAATACACCGCCTTGATCGGGCCGCACCTGCGCGCTTTGTCGACGCGCACTGTCGGCTGCCGCTGCGCGGCTGCTAGGATTCGACGATGCACGCCGCTCCCAACCTGGTGCTGGTCGGTTCGATGGGCTCCGGAAAATCGTCGATCGGCAAGCGCCTCGCCGACCGTTTCGGGCTGCGCTTCGTCGATGCCGACCGCGAGATCGAAACGCGCGCCGGCACCACGGTGACGATGATGTTCGAGTGCGAGGGCGAGGCCGGATTTCGCGCCCGCGAACGCGCCACGCTGGCCGAGCTGATGGCCGATGCCGGCACCGTGATCGCCACCGGCGGCGGCGCGGTGCTCGACGCCGACACGCGCACGCTGCTGCGCGCGCGCGGCTACGTGGTGCACCTGCACGTCAGCGTCGAACAGCAGATCGAACGCCTCGCGCGCGACCGCACGCGGCCGCTGCTGGCCGGCGACGATCGCGAGACGGTGCTGCGCCAGCTTGCGATCGTGCGCGAGCCGCTGTATGCCGCCACCGCGCACCTGTGCTTCGACACCGATGCGCTGTCGTCGATCGAGGCGGCGACCAAACTCGGCCATCTGCTGCAAACCCACTGGCCGTTCGACAACGCCAGCGCAAGGGTAACGACACCGGAGGCAGGCACTTGAACGCGGCCACGCAAATCCTGCAGGTTGGCGGCGCGCGCTCGTACGCGATTCACATCGGTGCAGGCCTGATCCTCGACGGCGACGCACTCGCCGCAGCGCTGCGCGGCCGCCATGCGCTGATCGTCAGCGACGGCAATGTCGCGGGCCTCTATGCCGGTCACGTTGCCGAAGCGCTGCGTCGCGCGCGCCCCGACGCGCGCATCGGCAGTTACGTGCTGCCGCCCGGCGAAGGCAGCAAGACGCTCGGCTACTTCGCCGAGGCGATCGACGCACTCGCGGCGATCGGCGCAACCCGCGATGCCTGCGTGTATGCGCTCGGCGGCGGCGTGGTCGGCGATCTGGCCGGCTTCGCCGCGGCGAGCTGGATGCGCGGCATCGACGTCGTGCAGCTGCCGACGACGTTGCTGGCGATGGTCGACTCGTCCGTCGGCGGCAAGACCGCCGTCGACCTGCCGCAGGGCAAAAACTTAGTCGGCGCTTTCCATCCGCCGCGCGCGGTGTTTGCCGATACCGCGACGCTGCGCACGCTGCCGGTGCGTGAGCTGCGCGCGGGGTTTGCCGAAGTCATCAAGTACGGTGCGATCGCCGACGCCGCGTTTCTCGACTGGCTGGACGGCAACGCGCGCGCACTGCTCGATGGCGACACCGCGGCGCTGGCCGAGGCGATCGCGCGCAGCTGCCGGCACAAGGCCGCGATCGTCGAGCGCGACCCGTTCGAGCACGGCGAGCGTGCGCTGCTCAACTTCGGCCACACCTTTGGCCACGCGATCGAGACCGAACTCGGCTACGGCGGCCTCAACCACGGTGAGGCGGTTGCGGTCGGCATGGTGCTCGCCGCGCGGCTGTCGGCGCGGCTCGGTTTGGCCACCGACACCGATACGCAGACCCTGCGCGCGGTGCTGCAGCGCTTCGGCCTGCCGGTGGCGCTGCCGGCCGGACTCGTACCGCAGGCGCTGCTCGCGCACATGCGGCTCGACAAGAAAGCGCAGTCCAGCGGGCTGCGCTTCGTGCTGTGGGACGGCATCGGCCGCGCACGGGTGGTCGCGGACGTGGCGGAGGACGCGGTGCTGGCGGCGATGGAGCCGGCTGCAGGTTGACGGCTGGAGGTTGGGCCGGGCAATGCGAGCGTCGGCGCCTTTCAAGGCGGTCGACTAACTGCCTTGCCGCGGTCGCTGTCGAGCCGCCAGAGACGAATGCGTATGCCGCAACCTTTACACTTCACCCATGCGTCTTCTCCTGCAACAACGCCCTGACGGCCGCGAAGCCCCGCGCTTTGTGCAGCTGATGTTGCAGCCCGACCTGCTCGGCGGCTGGGCGCTGGTGCGCGAGACCGGGGTGATCGGCGGCCGCAGCCAGCTCAGGCGCGACCAGTTCGACGATCAGGCGAGCGCGGTTGCAGCGCTGGAAGACGCGCGCGATCTGCAGCTCAAGCGCGGCTTTCAGCTGATGTTTGCGCAGGGCGAGGCGGAGCGTTCGTGAACGGCCCTATCGGCAGTTCACGCTCCGCGGAGCGACCGGCCATGGATGGCCGGGCCGGACAGACCGAAGCCGACATTGTTGCGCCAGGGACGGCCACGATGAGGAAGCTGCCGTTGCAGGCTGCCGATGACATGCCCAGATGGCGTATCGCCACACTGAGAGCGAAGACAGCCGTCATCGCGGCGCAAGCCGGGACCCAAGGTCAAGCACCGGAGATCAGAATTGCGCCGCGATGATCAAGCCGGGTCCCCGCGTACGCCAGGATGATGGCAAATACTTTGCGGTATCGCGGCTTCAAGCGCCACAGAGGCATGCTGCCGCGGCACCCACAAGGTCGCCTGCGATTGCATCGTGCTACGACAAAACACCTTTCACGGTGCGCGCCATGACCCTCCAAGCCGAGAGCCGATGACCACTTCCGCATTGAAAAACGACCGCTTGCTGCGTGCGCTCAAGCGCGAACCCGTCGACCGCACGCCGGTGTGGCTGATGCGCCAAGCCGGGCGCTATCTGCCCGAATACCGCGCCACTCGCGCCAAGGCCGGCAGCTTTCTGGCGATGGCCAAGAACCCCGACCTCGCCTGCGAAGTGACACTGCAGCCGCTGGCGCGTTTTGATCTCGACGCGGCGATTTTGTTTTCCGACATCCTCACCGTCCCCGATGCGATGGGGTTGGAACTGCATTTCGTCGACGGTGAGGGGCCGAAGTTCCGCCATCCGGTACGCGACGCGGCGAGCATCGCCAAGCTCGGCGTGCCCGATATGGAGACCGAGCTGCGCTACGTGATGGACGCCATTCGCGTGATCCGCCGCGAACTCGACAACCTGCCCGATGGACGCGGCGTGCCGCTGATCGGATTTTCCGGCAGTCCGTGGACGCTGGCCTGCTACATGGTCGAAGGCGAGGGCAGCCGCGACTTTGCGCGGATCAAGGCGATGGCGCTCAACGATCCAGCCGCGCTGCACGCACTACTGGCGGTCAATACCGACGCGGTGATCGCCTACCTCGCCGCGCAGCGCGCGGCGGGTGCGCAGGTGCTGCAGGTGTTCGACACCTGGGGCGGGGTGCTGGGGCCTGCGATGTACCGCGAGTTCTCGCTGCCGTATTTGATGCGCATCGCGCGCGAACTCGAACGTGGCGACGGCAGCGCGCGCACGCCGCTGATCCTGTTCGGCAAGGGCAATGCCGCGTATCTCGACGCGCTCTCGCGGTCCGGCGTGGAAGGCGTCGGCGTCGACTGGCTGATCGAACTCGGCGATGCCGCGCGCCGCACGCAGGGCCGCGTCGCGTTGCAGGGCAATCTCGATCCGGCAACGCTGTACGGCACGCCCGCCGCGATCCGGTATGCGGTGCGCGCCGCGCTCGACAGCTATCGCGACGGCAACGGCGGCTCGCGCGACGGCCACGTCTTCAACCTCGGCCACGGCATGTCGCCGGACATGGATCCTGATCGCGTCGCGGTGCTGGTCGACGAGGTGCACACGTACAGCGCGCGGTGAGGCGGGGGCGGGCGCTCGGTTAAAGCGGGTCCACGACGCAGAAAACGCGCGCCGCGCAGCGCAGCGACGCTGCGCAAGCGCAGTCAGCCAGTCACCGATCGCGGCGTCATGCGCGGTGTCTGTTCCACGTCGGCCATCGCCGCGCGTGCAGCCCGCTCGGGCAGCAGCGCTTCGATCGCATCGACAAGCATGCCGCCAGTCAACGGTTTGCGCAGGAAGCCGTCGAAACCGGCGGCGCACGCCAGCGGTTCGGCATCGGCGTCGGAGCGCGCGGTGACCGCAAGCAGCGGTTGCGCAAAGCCGCCGGTGCGCAGCTGGCGGGCGAGCGCCAGACCATCGATGCCTGGCAGGTCGAGATCGAGCAGTGCCAGATCGAATGTGGTGGTCGCGGTTTCAACCAGCGCGGCGAGCCCGTGCGCAACGTGCACCACACGATGGCCCTGTGCCTGCAGCAGACCGACGACGACCTCGGCGACGATAGGGTCGTCTTCGACCAGCAACAGCTGCAGCGCGCGCGTCGGTGCCGACGATGCCATCGGTGCCATGGCGGGCAGCTCGCTCGGCGCGGCGACCTCGATCAGCGGCAACTCGACGGTGAAGCAGGTGCCGGCACCGGGCAGGCTGTCGACGTCGATGCGTCCGGCCATCGCCGCGGCGAGTTCCTGACAGATCGCCAGACCGAGTCCGCTGCCGCCGTAACGCGACGCCGTGCGCGCGCCCTCGGCCTGTTCGAAGCGGCGGAACAAGCGCTGGCGCTGCTCGTCGTTGAGCCCCGGGCCGGTGTCGCTGACGATCAGGCGCACGCCATCGGTCATCGGTTCGGCCAGCAAGCCGACCTCGCCGTGCTCGGTGAACTTGATCGCGTTGCCGAGCAGGTTGAGCAGGATCTGGCGCACGCGCACCGCATCGCCGCGCAGCCAGCGCGGCAGATCCGACGCCACCTCGCTATGGAATACCAGCCCGCGCTGCTGCGCCATCGGTGCCATCAGCCCGGTCACGTCGTCGATCATCGCGTGCAGGTCGAAGGCCTGCGGATCGAGCTCGAGTTTGCCGGCCTCGATGCGCGCGAGATCGAGTGCGTCGTTGACCAACCGCATCAGATGGTTGCCGGCGCGGCGGATCGATTCGATGTAGCCGCGCTGCTTGGTATCCAGAGCGGTGGCGAGAAGCAGTTCGCTCATGCCCAGCACGCCGGTCATCGGCGTGCGCACCTCGTGACCGAGCGTGGCGAGAAAGCGGGTCTTGGCCAGCGACGCCTGCTCGGCGATCTCGTGCTTGTGTTGCGACAGATGAAAGGCGTTGCGCCGACGCAGGCGCTCGCGGTAGGCGTGCAACAGCCAGTCGACGACCAACGCCAACAGCAGGATCCACGCCGCGATCGCCAGACCGGTACGCCACCAGGGTGCGGCGACGCGGAAGTGCAGCACCGTCACCTTCGACCAGACGTTGTCGGCGGTGCGCCCCTTGATCTGCAGCCGGTAGTCGCCCGCGGGCAGTGTCGAGAACACGCGCTCGCCTTCGGCGCCGCTTTCCACCCAGGCATCGTCGTAGCCGTCAAGCTTGAATCGGTAGCGGTTGGACTGGCTGGCAGCGAAGGACAGCAGGCGCGCGACGATGTGCAAATCGCGGTCGTCGTGCTCGACGGAGAAGGGGCGGTCGGCCGAAAACTCGACGTGCTGGTCGCCGCGGTGCACGCTGACCCCCTCCACCACCAGCCTCGGTACGACAGTGGACGGTCGCACCACGGCCGGATCGAAGATCACCAGCCCGTCGGGGCTGCCGACGAGGATACGGCCGTCGGCCGGCCGCGACACCGGGCGCGCACCGAACTCCTGGCTCGGCAGACCATCCTGCACGCCGTAAACACGCACCTGCCGCTTGCCGGGATCGACGCGCATCAGGCCGCGCACGCTGGTCACCCAGACGATGCCGGACGCATCCACGCTCAGCCCGCTCGGCGCAACCAGCAGCATGCCATCGGCGGGTCCGAGGATGTCCTGCAGTGTCAGCCGCGCGCCGTCCCAGCCATAGCGTTCGACCACGCCGGTACGTGTCACCCACACGGTGTCGTCGCCAGCGAGCGCGACACCATTGGTGCGCGCAGCCATCGCGCCGGGGACCGGCTCGAAGCGACGCGCGCCGTCGTTCCACGCCCACAGTCCGTGTTCGCTGGCAACCCAGACGCTGCCGTCGGGTCCGCGGACGAGTTGGTCGATAGGCCCGACACGGGCGATGGCGCCCTCACCGTTACTCATACTGAGCCGCACGCGGCCGTCCGGATCGCGCACCTGGATATCGCCAGCGGCGTTGCTCGCCCACACTGTGCCCCCGCCGCCTTCCAGCAGGTTCACCGTATTGAACTCCAGTGCGGCATCGGCATTGCCATCGTGCGCCCAGCGCTGCACCGCGCCGGTCGATGGCGTGAAGCGCGCCAGACCACCCAAATAGCCAACCCAGACCGCGCCGCGGCTGTCCTCAAGCACGCTGACCGGCACGCGGCCGGCGCCGATGTCCGGCACGACGTGTTCGATGGCACCGGTTTCGGGGTTGAGGCGGTCGAGCATGCCGCCGCTGCCGACCAGCCACATCGTGCCGTCCGCGGACGGGGCGATGCCCTTGACGTGGGCATTGGTCATGCTGGCGGGATCGGTGGTGTTGCGTGCCAGTACCGAGAACATCCGCCAGTTCGGCGGCAGGTACCAGACGCCATGCACGTCGCTGGCCAGCCACAGGCCGCCGCTGCGGTCTTCATGGCCGCTCGACCACGACGGCTTGACGATGCCCTGCGCGGCGGCGCTGTACAGCGGGACGTTGACGATGCCGCCTTCGTCGATGCGTCCCAGGCCATCGGGAATGTCGAGCCAGTACACGCCGCTGCGGTCATGGGCCAGCACCCGGTAGACGGCCGTGCTGCCGTAGACCGTCATTGGCGCTGCGGAATACGCGCCGTTGGGCGTGCGCACCGCGACGCCACCGGCGCTGCCGAACCAGACCGTGTTGTCGGACTCGATCGACAGTCCGTCGATGTTGGCGTCGGGCAAGGCATCGGCGGGTACGCGCGCGAACTCGCCTGCGCCGTCCTTGCCCGCCACCCAGCGAGCGACGCCGTTTATGGTCGTCACCCACAGCGTGCCGTCAGGCGCGACATCCACATTGGTCACGTTGAGGTCGGGCAGGCTGCGCGGATTGCCGGGCTCGGGTATGAACCGTGTCATCGTCCCGTCCGCCGCCAGCCGATACAAACCAGCGCCGTCGGTGCCAAACCAGACGGTGCCATCGGGCGTCGAAGTCACCGTCCAGACGCCATTGCTCAGCATCACCGGCGAGTTGCGGGTGTCGTAATAACGCCAGGTGCCGCGCGCGCGATCGAGCATTGCCAGGCCGGCACCGAGCGTGCCCACCCACAGCCGGTCCTGCGCGTCGACGTGTACCGCCCACACGTAGTTGTCGCGCAGGCCCTGCTCGCGCCGCCAGATCCGGTAGCCGATGCCGTCGAAGCGCGCGAGGCCGTCGCTGGTGCCGATCCACAGGTAGCCGTGATGGTCCTCGGTGATCGCGTTGATGCGATTGGACGGCAGCCCGTCGACCACGCCCAACTGGCGAAAGCGCGGGGTTTCGGGCAATCCGGCCAGCGCCATCACCGGCACCAGCAGCAGCAGCAGGGCCAGCTGTCGCCAGCGCCATCCCGGCCCTCTCGGTCGTTGCATTGCGTCCCCCGGTGTCCGTCGCCGTGCGCCCTTCTGCGGGCAGCGTGCCCGCTGATGGTCGTCCATCGCGACCGGTCGCGGCAAGCGCGTCGCGGCCGGCGTGCGCCGCAGCGCCGCCGTGCCGCCCACGGCAAGCTTGCGCGCGACGACCTAACATCGGGATTCGCCGCGCAGAGACTCATCGATGACGCCCCATTGCCGCAGATCCACCGCTTCCGCCGTCCCTGCCAGCGCGCGCAGCGTGCGGCTGCGTACCGTCAGCCTGCGGACATGTC
>JBOHYD010000433.1:0-2633 GCA_050737635.1 Luteimonas sp.
GGCACCACCGGCATCGCCGTCGGCATGGCCACCGACGTGCCGCCGCACAATCTCAACGAAGTGGTCAGCGCCTGCCTGCGCCTGCTCGACGATCCCGATGCCAGCGTGCGCGATCTGTGCGAGCACATCCGCGGCCCGGACTACCCGACCACCGCCGAGATCATCACCCCGGCGTCCGACCTGCTGGCGATCTACGAAACCGGCAACGGCGGCCTGCGCGCACGCGCCACCTACGTGCGCGAGCACAACAACATCGTCGTCACCGCGCTGCCGTACCAGGTCTCGCCGAGCAAGGTGATCGAACAGATCGCAGCCCAAATGCGCGCGAAAAAGCTGCCGTGGCTGGAAGACATCCGCGACGAATCCGACCACGCCAACCCGGTGCGCGTGGTGCTGATCCCGCGCAGCAACCGCGTCGACGCCGAACAGCTGATCGGCCATCTGTTTGCGACCACGGACCTCGAAAAGAGCTATCGCGTCAACCTCAACATCATCGGCCTCGACGGCCGCCCGCAGGTCAAGAACCTCAAGGTGCTGCTGAGCGAATGGCTGGCCTTCCGCAGCGAGACGGTGACCAAACGACTCACCCACCGCCTCGAAAAAGTCGAGCGCCGCCTGCACCTGCTCGATGGCCTGCTGATCGCCTTCCTCAATCTCGATGAAGTGATCCGCATCATCCGCAGCGAGGACGAGCCGAAACCGGCGCTGATCGCGCGCTTCGAGCTAAGCGACGACCAGGCCGACTACGTCCTCGACACCAAGCTGCGCCAGCTCGCGCGACTGGAGGAAATGAAGATCCGCGGCGAGCAGGACGAACTCGACGCCGAACGCGACCGGCTGATGGCCGTTCTCGGCAGCAAGGCCAAACTCAAGAAGTTGATCAAAGACGAACTGATCGCCGATGCCAAGAAGTTCGGCGATGCCCGGCGCTCGCCCTTGGTCGCGCGCGGCGCGGCGCTGGCGCTGGCCGAAACCGACCTCGTGCCCAGCGAGCCGATGACCATCGTCATGAGCGAAAAAGGCTGGATCCGCGCCGCCAAGGGCCACGACGTCGATGCCGCGTCGCTGTCCTATCGCGACGGCGACGGCCTGCTCACGGCGGTGCGCGGACGCAGCACACAGCAGGTGGCGTTTCTGGATTCGACTGGGCGCAGCTATTCGACGCTCGCGCATACGCTGCCGAGTGCGCGCGGCAACGGCGAGCCGCTGACCGGGCGCTTTGCACCGGCCGGCGGCGCGTCGTTTCAGGCGCTGGCCACCGGCGACGCCGATGCGCGCTTGGTACTGGCGTCGTCGCACGGCTACGGCTTTGTTACCCGCTTCGACAACCTCACCAGCCGCAACAAGGCCGGCAAGGCGATGCTGTCGCTGACCCCAGGCTCGCAGGTACTGGCGCCGGTCGCGATCGCCAATGTGCACACCGATCGCGTGGTCGCGGTGACCAGCGCCGGGCATCTGCTCGCGTTTGCGGTCAGCGACGTGCCGGAGCTCGAACGCGGCAAGGGCAACAAGCTGATCGAAATCCCCAAGGCCAAGCGCGGCACCGAGCGCGTGACCGCGATCGCTGTGGTGTCGCCGGGCGGCGTGTTGTCGGTACGCTCGGGCACGCGCACGATGACGCTGTCGTTCAAGGATCTCGACGTCTATCTCGGCGCGCGCGCCTCGCGCGGCGGCCTGCTGCCACGGGGATGGCAGAAGGTGGATGGCCTCGATGTCGCGTAGTTCAGCGCTGCCACGCGCGGCGGCGCGTTCATCGTCCTCGCTACCGTTTTCACCCGCAGCGCGGCAGAAGCTTGACGGGCTGGCGGTGGGCTGATGTCTCGATGCGGCGGCGCATGAGCGATCGGTGGTGCTTGGGCAGTGTGCGATCCGTTGCCGGATCGCGTTGACGGGCCTCGATTCCGGTCGACGAAAGCCGGGGTCGGATCATTCACTGCGCCTTCGATCCATCCGGATTGTGCTCGATCATCCACAGCCCGGCCCAGAGTTTGAGGTCGAGTTCGAAGCCTTCGGCGTGCTTGCGCATCAGCCAAGCCGGGGCCTGGCTGCGCGGGACGCTGTGGACGGTGATGTTTTCGTTGTCGACGCCGCCGCCAATGCCCACCCGCGTCAGCTCGCGGGCGCGGACGAAGGCGATGCGCTCGTTGCTCATGCCGGCCGAGGTCGGGCCGGTAAGCAGCACATCGATGCGCCCGGCATCCCAGCCGGTTTCCTCGATCAGTTCGCGACGCGCGGCGGACTCCAGCGAGTCGTCATCGTCATCGTCGCCAACTAGCCCTGCCGGCATCTCGATCGTGCGCGCGCCGAGCGGCACGCGGAACTGTTCGACAAACAGCACGTGATCGTCGGGGGTCACCGCGATCACCAGCACGGCCAGACCGTCCCGGCCGTGGGTGCGTTCGCAGGACTCCCACTGGCCGTGCTTGACCAGCCGCAGCCAGTTGCCCTGGTAGAGGGTTTCGAGTGTGGTGTCGTCTGCTGTGTTCATGCCGCGATCGTACCGCGGCCCCGGTGCTTTTGTAGGAGTGCCCATCGAAAGGTCTGATTAAATCCGTCCTGGATTTAATCAGACTCGCCGAGTCCGGCGCAGGTCCGGACCCAGCTCCGCGGATCAATCGCGTAAGCGATTGATC
>JBOHYD010000434.1:0-7434 GCA_050737635.1 Luteimonas sp.
GCGTTGTTCCAGGGTCAGGTGCCGATAGCTCATGTGCCACTCCACTTGGTCGTGAAGCGGCGCAGGTTACGGCACCTGGCCCGCTTCAATTCAAGGAAATTGCACTTCGCGGTTTAATCCGCCCCCCACCCATTTCAATGGCTTCTCAGTCATACCGCGCAGTCCCTGCATCTGCCGACAGCAGATACCCATTTCGGTATAAATCAACCCTCTCGTGATCGATAGGGCGTAGCCAGCTTGACTGGTTCTGGGCAAGTGGTGCGAGCGCGGGCTTTTCCAGAACCAATGCTGATCTGGGAAGGGTCCGGGGTGCACCGTTCTCCGCCGCCGTGGCGGCGAGCTCTGCGTCTAAGTCTATCGCCAACTGCCGGATGCACGCCCGCCTCGCGAGCCGTGCGCTTCTCGGCGTCCGGGCCTGTTGACCGGGAGTAGGTGTTGCCGAACGAAACCAAGGTGCGATACGTTGCACACAGAACAAGGACCTTTTTCAGGATCCACGACTTGGGCCCAATCGATAGCTAAATTATTGATTGGAAAGATGCAACCGGGTGGGGAGTCGATTCCCATCACCCGCTCCAGCCCAATGCGTCGTCGCCTGCCTGGAGACCTGCCGGGGACGGCGGATTGCGGCGCGTCACCCCTCTACCCGCCGCGCCGGATCGCCGATCTCCAGCTCGCGCAGGATCACGCCGGCCTGGGTACGGTTGCGGACACCGAGTTTTTCGAAGATCGCCGAGACGTGAGCCTTGACGGTGCGCTCCTGCACATCGAGACGGTCGGCGATCTGCTTATTGAGCAGGCCCTGTGCGACCAGCACCAGCACACGGAACTGCTGCGGGGTGAGGCTGGCCAGCCGCGCGGCGAGGTCGGCGTCGGCCGGCGCGGTGTGCAGGCGCGTGACCGACACGCGCAGCGCTGGCGGTAGCCATTGTTGGCAGGCCAGCACGGTACGGATCGCCGCGCGCATGTCGTCGAGACCGGCGCTTTTGGGGATATAGCCGGCGGCACCGTGGTCGAGCGCGCGGCGCACGATCTGCGGGTCCTCGTTGGCCGACACCAGCATCACCGCGACGGCCGGGTGCTGGGCGCGGATCGCGGCGAGGCCGGCGAGGCCGTGGTTGCCGGGCATGTGCAGATCGAGCAGCACGAGGTCGATGTCGCTGCGCGCATCGAGCGTGGCGAGCACCGCGTCGAGGGTGCCGGCTTCGAGCGTGGCGATGTCGTCGGCGGCCTCGGCGGCGGCGGCGCGCAGCGCGGCGCGAAACAGCGGGTGGTCGTCGGCGATCAGCAGGGTCGGCATCGGCAGTGGTCGGACGGCGTGGCCGACGATGGCGGCGGCGACAGCAGGACCGACACGCTAGCAGGTCGGCCACAACGCGGCCTGGTACCAAAGTACGATGAAGCGATCGCCGCGCGCTGCTAGCGTGACGGCATGAAGACACTCGCCATCCGCCGCGTCGTCGCGGCCACCGTCGTTGCGTTGATGCTCGGCGCGTGCGCATCCGGTGGCACCCGATCCGCCGGCCCGGAGCCCGCCATGTTCACCTTCGAGCGCAGCAGCACGCACCGCGATGGCGACGACCTGCTGACCGCCGGCCTCGGCCTTGCCGGTCTGCGCGCGATGACGCCGCCGGCGTTTGCCGATGCCGCGCAGCCGACGGCGATCGAACTGCGCCGTCGCGCGCTGTGGCACAACTGGCGCGGCATCGCCGATCTCACGCCGGGCGGCGGCTACGGCGAGTTGTTCGGCCATCTGGCGATGGTGCCGGGCCGCGAATACGCCGCGTATGCGCGCGTACCCGGCGCGACCCAGCCGCACCGCGTGCTGGTGCAGGTGCCCGATGCGTTCGACGCCAGCAAACGCTGCGTGGTGGTGGCGGCGGCGTCGGGATCGCGTGGCATCTACGGTGCGATCGCGGTCGCCGGCGCGTGGGGCCTGCCGAAGGGCTGCGCGGTCGCGTACACCGACAAGGCAGCGGGCACCGATTATCACGATCTCGCCAGCCATCAGGGCGCGCGCATCGACGGCAGCCTCGGCACGGTCGGCGTCGACGACGATCTGGCCTTCGTGCCGGACGCCGCAGCAACGGCCAGCGGCGTGGCGTTCAAGCACGCGCATTCGACCGACAACGCCGAGGCTGATTGGGGCCGGCAGCTGCGTCAGGCGGCGGAGTTCGCGCTGCATGCGCTCGATGACGCGCGCCCGATGGAGGCGCCTTTCACCTTTGCCAACACGCGGGTGATCGCGGTCGGGATTTCCAACGGTGGCGGCGCGGTGCTACGCGCGGCCGAGGATGACAGCGACTGGCTGGATGCGGTGGTCGCGAGCGAACCGAACGTATCGGTCGACGGCGACGGCGCGCGCACGCTATTCGACTACAGCACCGAGGCGGCGCTGCTGATGCCGTGCGCACTGCTGCACCTCGATGGATTGCCGCAGCCGCCGCTGCAAGCGCAGGCGCGGCCGGCGTGGACGCAGCGCTGCGCATCGCTGAAGGCGGCGGGTCTGGTCGATGGCGCCGATGCCAGCGCGCAGTCGGCATCGGCCTATCGCCACATGCTCGACCGCGGCTGGACGGATGCGTCGCTGCGGGCGGGCACATTGTCGGTGGGTTTCGACCTGTGGCGTACGACCGCGGCGACGTATGCGTCGGCTTATGGCCGCTACCGCGTCGGCGAGCACCCATGCGGGTTTTCGTTTGCCGCGCAGGCTCCCGACATGACTGCACGCGCGGCGACGGCCGCGGAGCGCGCGGCGTGGTGGAGCGATAGCAGTGGCATTGCACCGGGTGCGGGGGTGGCGCTGATCGACGCAAAGATCGACGCTGCATCGGCCGATCCGGCGTTTGCCGGCCTGCAATGCCTGCGTGCGTTGAACGACGGCAACACCGTCGATGCGCAGCGCGTGCGCAACGGCATCGCTGCGCTGCGCGCATCGCCGCCGCGCGCCGGGCTGCCGGTGATCGTGATCCACGGCGTCGACGATGGCCTGATACCGATGGCGTTCAGTAGCCGTCCGTACGTCGCACAGGCAAAAGCCGCCGGGCGCGACGTGCGCTACTGGCAGGTGCGCAATGCGCAGCATTTCGATGCGTTTCTCGGTCTGCCGGACTACGCGGCGCGCTATGTGCCGTTGCTGCCGTATGTGTATGCCGCGCTCGACCGCGTCGCGGCGCATCTGGATTCCGGCGCGCCGCTGCCAGAGATGGCCCCAGAAATTTGAACAGTGACAACAGCCGCAGGCTGGTCACTCCCGGCTCCCGCTTTTATGCCGCCGACACGTCGCGCAGCTCCCACGCGCTGCCGGCGAGTAGCCGCAGGCGGTGCTTGAACACGCTGCCGGGCAGCGACGTCACCGCGATCAGGTCGATGTGCAGGTCGTGTTGTTTGCCTGTGACCGTCGCACTGGCATCGGTTGCGCCAAGCGACGGATCGACGCTATCGGGGTCGTGTTGTGCCGCACGCCAACGCTGGAAGTATTCGACGCCGCACAGCGCGTGCTGCAGCTCTTGCGCGAGCCCGTCGGCACCGTGCGAACGGAACGCGAACTCGCCTGACGCACGTGCCTTGCCGGGGTCGGGCAGGCGGATGTAGTAGCGGGTGGCCATGACGACGTGTTTCGATGCCAAAGTGGCCGCAGCCTAGCAGCGCGGTGCGTGAGCGGTGCGTCGGCGCTGGTGATGCGGCGAGCGCCGCGGCTTAGCGGAATTCGTGCGGCTCCGCCGCGAAGCCGACCACCACGGCACCCTTACCGACGTTGACCATGCCGGTCAGGCTCATCACGCTTTCGAAGATCTCGATGTTGCCGCCGCCGCAGGCGTCGCGCAGTTGCACGTAGCCTGGCAGTGCGCGCATTTCGTCGAGTTCGCCGCCGTAGCACAGCGTCAGCGTCGGCGTCATCAGACCTTTGTCGACGCGGCGCGCGGCAAACTCGAACAGTTTCCGCACCGCCGGGTCGAAGCCCTTGACCTTGGCCACCGGTCCGGTGTCGCCACGGTAGCCGCGCAGGATCGGTTTGATGTCGAGCGCGGTGCCGAGTGCGGCGCTGAGCAAGCCGATGCTGCGATCGCCCTTGGCGCGCGCGCGGTTGCGGATGTAGTACAGGTCGCGCGGTACCAGATAGACGTTGGTGTGCAGCGCGAGGTGTTCGAGGCGCGCGCGGATCTTCGCCGGGCCTTCGCCGGCATCGCGCAGGCGCGCGGCCTCGACCGGCAAAATCCCCTGCGCGCAGAACAGGCTTTGCGTGTCGATCACGCGCAGCGCAAACGGCGTCGCGTTGCCGGCGGTGGCGCGGATCGCCTTGTACTCGTTGAGGATCGCAAAGCTCGCCTTCTGCGCGTTGTCGAAGATCGGGCTGCGCGTCCGGGTGATCGTCATGCAGAACACGTAGTCGTAATCGATCACCAGCCGCTGCAAAAACAGTTCGCGGATTTGTTCGACGGTGAACGGGATCGTCTCGGCGTTGGCGCCGCGTTCGGCGATGTGCGAGTGCAGAAACCCCAGCGTCGCGGCCTCGTCGCGGTAGTCGATCTGGGTGACGTCGTCGATCCGCACGCTGATCGGCAGGATGTCGATGCGGTGATCGGTGAAGAACTCCGCCGGCAGGTCGCAGGCCGAGTCGACGACGATTCCGATACGCATGATCTGAGCCCTGTATGGCGGCGGTGCACGCTAGCAGCATGATAAGCGCACATTTGTGCGGTCGGTCACGGCGGCCTGTGCGCAGGCCCAGCCGCGTCGCAACGCGACACGTTTTGTCAGTGTCGAGTTGCCGTGGATCGCATTGCGTGGCGGCCGCGTTGAGCGCCGCGGCAAAATCGGGTTGAAGTACCGGCGTGGTGCGGAAGTTATCATCGCAGGGCCCTCGTGGGTCAGGCCAGTCGCGCCATGACAGAATGCCGCGAACAGGAGCCGGCATGAAAGACAAACAGCAGATCGTCGACAACTGGCTGCCGCGCTACACCGGCGTGCCGCTCGAGGGTTTTGGCGAACACATCCTGCTGACCAACTTCGGCGGCTATCTCGGGCATTTCAGCCGCCTCACCGGTGCCGAGATCGTCGGCTTGGACCGGCCGATGCCGAGCGCAACCGCCGATGGCATCACCCTGATCAACTTCGGCATGGGCAGCCCCAATGCCGCGACGATGATGGACTTGCTGTCGGCGATTTCGCCGAAGGCGGTGCTGTTTCTCGGCAAGTGCGGCGGGCTCAAGCGCAAGAACCAGCTCGGCGATCTGATATTGCCGATCGCCGCGATCCGCGGCGAAGGCACCAGCAACGACTACTTGCCGGCGGAAGTACCGGCGCTGCCGGCGTTCGCGCTGCAGCGCGCGGTGTCGACCACCATCCGCGACATGGGCCACGACTACTGGACCGGCACGGTGTTCACCACCAACCGCCGCGTCTGGGAGCACGACGAAACCTTCAAGGAATACCTGCGCGGGCTGCGTTGCATGGCCATCGACATGGAGACCGCGACGATCTTCGCTGCCGGCTTCGCCAATCGCTTGCCGTGCGGCGCGCTGCTGCTGGTCAGCGATCAGCCGATGGTCGCCGACGGCGTCAAGACCGAGGCCAGCGACGCCAAGGTGAGTGCGGAGTACGTCGAGCGCCACATCCAGATCGGCATCGAGGCGCTGCGGCTGATCCGCCGCCACGGCAAGTCGGTGCGGCATTTGCGGTTCGACGAGTAGCGATGGCTTATGCGGATGGAGGGGCGGTGTCAGTGGATGCCGCGGCGCTCGATTCGCTCACACCGACTCCCACCACATCCAGAACTCGTCCCACAGCCGCCCGAAGAAGCCGGCTTCTTCGACGTCGTTGAGCGCGATCAGCGGCGCGCTGGCGATGACCTTGCCGGCGAGGGCAACCTTGACGGTGCCGACCTTCTGGCCCTTCTTGATCGGTGCCTGCAGCGTCTTGGCGACGTCCATCGTCGGTTTGAGCTGCGCGTACTTGCCGCGCGGCATGCCGACCAGCAGCGGTGCGGCGACGCCGAGCAGCACCTCCTCGCTCTTGCCCTTCCAGACCTTCTGCGTGGCGATCTGCTTGTTGGCGTTGTACAGGGTGTGGGTCTCAAAGAAGCGAAAGCCCCAGTTGAGCAGCGCCTGCGAGTCGACCGCGCGCTGGTTTTCGCTGCTGTCGCCCATCACCACGCTGATCAGACGCTGGTCGCCGCGTTTGGCCGATGCCATCAGGCAATAACCCGCCGATGAGGTGTGACCGGTCTTGATGCCGTCGACCGAGGGGTCGCGCCACAGCAGCAGGTTGCGGTTTTGCTGGGTGATCGGGCCGACGGTGAAGCTCCTGATCTTGTTGTAGCTGTAGGCCTCGGGGAAATCACGCACCAGCGCGCGACCGAGCAGGGCGAGATCGTGCGCGGTCGAGTGGTGGCCTGGCACCGACAGGCCGTGCGGATTGACGAAGTGCGAGTTGCGCATGCCGATGCGCTTGGCATAGGCGTTCATCAGGCTAGCGAAGGCGTCGGCGCTGCCGGCGACGTGCTCGGCGAGCGCGAGGGCGGCATCGTTGCCGGACTGCACGACCATGCCTTTTTCCATGTCGGCAAGCCTGGCCGATTGGTTGACCTCGAAGCCGCTGTAGCTGCCGTCGGTGCCGGCACCGCCTTCGCGCCAGGCGTTTTCGCTCATCAGCACCAGGTCGTCGCGCTTGATCTTGCCGGCCTTGAGTTCGGCGGCGAGCACGTAGGAGGTCATCACCTTGGTGATGCTCGCCGGCTCGACGTGCACGTCGATGTTGTCGCCAGCGAGCACCTGGCCGGTGGCGTAGTCGAGCAGTACCCAGGACTTCGACTGCTGCGGCGCCGGTGCGGGCGGCACCGGCAGAGCCTGCCCCGGACTTGATCCGGGGTTGTCGCTGAGCGCGGCGGCGGCGGCGGGCGCGGGTACCGGCGCCGGCGATTGTGCGACGGCGAAGCCGATCGCGGCGGTGGTCAGCATGCAGAACAGCGCAAGGCGCGCGGAGGCGGAAATGGTCATCGGTAGCGGGGCTCCAGAAAAACCGTCCACGCGGACGGCATCGAAAAAGACAAGAAAAAACTATTCGCGCACGACCTGCGGCTGGCCGAAGCCGAGTCCGGCGACGCGCGTGGTTAACTCGGCGACGCGCGCGCCTTCGACCGGGCCCACGCGCACTCGCCACACCGGCTTGCCGGCGGCGACGCCGTCGAGCATGCGCACCTCGGCGACGCCGGCATCTTTCAGCATCGACAGCGCGCGCTCGGCATTGGCGCGCGCGCCGAACGCGGCGACCTGCAGGGTCACGCCGTCGGCGATCGCGGCCGACGGCGGCAGTGCTTTCGGCGCGTCGGCCTCGCGCGCGGCGATCAGCGTTTCGGCCGCCGGTGTCTGTGGCGCTGCTTTCGTCGGCGCGGCGCGCGCGCGGCGCGTCTGCGGCGATGCCGAACCGTAAGGA
>JBOHYD010000435.1:0-30659 GCA_050737635.1 Luteimonas sp.
ACGACTGCCCGAAGCCCTTTGTCTGGACGGCGAAAGCCAATGACATCCTGGAGAAGGTCATGCGGGGTCGCGTGGCACTGGCGAAAGTGGTTCAAACAGCGTGAAGCACTACACTAGGCGCTCGATGCCCTTGACGGCATCTTCGTTGCTGGTGCGGTCGTCGATCTCGATGATCTCCACCGGCACGCGCTTGCCTGCCGACTTGAGCATCAGGCCGCCCTGCTTGTTGACCGTGGCGGCCCAGAGCCGGATGTTGGGCCACTGCGTGACGGCTGCGCCGCCGGCGAGGGCTCCGGTCTTCGGCGCGATAGCACCGATCTTGATCTTGTCCTGCGCGGACACCGGAGCAAGCGCAAGTACGCCCGCCACGACGAGGATTGGAACCGCAACACGTGTGCCGAATGATTGGAATCGCCCAAGGATGGATTTCATAAGCCCTCCGCTCAGAAGGGCCATTCTGCGAAGGAGGGCTGTTCGCGTACAGACACTCTCCCGACTAGCAGTTATGCTTGATCGCGATAACTGCAGCGGCAATTTGGTCTTTCCGAATGGGCCGGAGACGAGTGACCCTTCTCCCACTTCTCGGACACTCGGATAAGCGACGACGAACTCGAACCACGGCTCGCCGGTGGCGAAGAGTCTGTTGAAACAGGACTTCAGCGCGCAGCGGCCGAACCAAGTCTGGGTCGGCGACATCACTTACATCGACACGGACGAAGGCCGGTTGCATCTGGCAACGGCGATTCGACCTGGCCGCGCTCGTCCCCCGGGCTTATCTATGCTGCTACGCGTACACCACCGGAATCACCGAGCGGTTGCCGGTCATCGTCATACGGCATCGGCCGTCGGCAGCATGAAGCTGATGGTCGTGCCTTGACCGACCCGGCTCATGGCGTGGATGCGCGTGCCGTGCAGGATCAGGATTCGGTTGGCAATCAACAAGCCCAGGCCGCCGCCGTGTTTGCTCGCCATGATCCGCAGCGGCGAACCGCGTTCGAGCAGGCCGGGCAGGTGTTCCAGAGCGATACCCTGGCCGGTATCGGCGACCCGCACCTCGACCTCGCGTGCGATCCGGCGCGCTTCGAGCCAGATCTCGCCATCGCGCGGGGTGTGGCGGATCGCGTTGTCGACCAAGTTGCTGATGACACGCTCGATCATGCCGATATCGCCGCGGACATAAGCCGATTCGGCGTTCGCGCGGGTTTCCAGCCGCACCCCTTTTTGCTGCGCGGTCAGCGCGAATTTCTGGGCGATATCCTGCACCAGTTCGCCGATCGAGAACTGCTCGGGCTGCGGTAGGGTTTCCTCGCACTCGAGCCGGGCCAGTTCGAACAGCTGCTGCACCAGCCGCGCTACCTTGCGGCTTTGCCGCACGGCAATCTCTAGGTATTGCTTCTGCTCATCGCGGCTGAGCGTACCCTGCATGCGTACCAGCGTTTCAAGATAGCCCTGCATCGAGGTCAAGGGCGTGCGTAGGTCATGTGAGACGTTGGCGACCATTTCGCGGCGCAAGACGTCCTGACGCTTGAGCTCGGCCATCTGATGATCGAGGCGTTCACGCATCCGCGCGAAAGCCCGCGCCAGTCGGTCGATCTCGTCACCGACGGCGGCTGGACGGGCGGCTCCGACGGGCTTGAGCAGTGTTGGGGCATCGCACTGAAACGCCTCAACCTGACGCGTCAGCCGATCCAGGCGGCGGGTGATCCAGGCGAAAGCGGCCAGGCCCATCACCAGGGCGACCAGCAGCACCACGGCACTGATCCAGCCTACGTTGCGCAGCACATGGCCTTGCCATGCCTGCGCGACCATCGCTCGATACATGTCGCTGAGCAAGATGACATAGACATAGCCGGTCACGCCGCTTTCGCCCACGATCGGTGCGACGCTGAACGCGTCGCGGCGGTCGCGGTGGCGCGGGTTGTCGCCGAGAACCGGCGGAACGCCCCCGGCCAGCAGACGCTGAATCGGATCGAGCGCGACGCTGTCGCGCGCCAACGGCTGGGTGCGCGGAAAATAGTCGAGGATCCGCCCTTGCGTATCGAGCACATACGCCTCGATATTCGGGTTGATCGCATGCACGCGGCCGAACACCGCATCCCCCCGTGCCTCGTCGAACCGATCGTCTCCGCGCAATGCGCCTTGCTCGACGATACGCATGGCCAGGCCCAAGCTGACCCGTTGCAGCACCTCATGCTGATGCTGTTTGGCGGCACTGTAGCCAAGCCAGGCGAGTGCCCCGCCGACGCCAAGCAGGATCGTCGCGAACACCACGGCGAGGCGGCGGAACAGCGAGCCTGGCCTCACGGATCGTCTCCGGGCACGGTGAATTTGTAGCCGACGCCCCAGACGGTGCGGATATAGGCAGGCTTTGCCGGATCGCTCTCGATCTTGGTGCGCAGGCGGTTGATATGCGAGTTGACGGTGTGCTCGTAGCCGTCATGGGTATACCCCCACACCTGGCCGAGCAATTCCAGGCGCTTGAACACACGGCCGACGTTGCGCGCAAAGAACGTCAGCAGGTCGAACTCCTTCGTGGTCAGCGCAATCGGCTGCTCGCCGAGCCGGACCTCGCGGGCGATCGGATCGATGCTCAGCGCGCCGTGCCGGATCACTCCCGCGCGGGTGGCCGCCAGTTGCTCGGCGGCTTGCATCCGCCGCATCACCGCATGCACGCGCGCGATGAGTTCGACCATCGAGAACGGCTTGGTCAGATAGTCGTCGGCGCCCAGCTCCAGCCCCAGCACGCGATGGGTCTCGGTGGCTTTGGCGCTGACGATGATGATCGGCAGATAGTCGGGCTCTCCGCGCACCGCTCGGCATACCTGCAGGCCGTCGATGTCCGGCAGCATCAGATCCAGCACCAGCAGATGGTGCCGCTCGCGCGCCAACCGCGCCAATCCGGCCCGGCCTTCGTGCTCGACGGAGACGGCGTAGCCTTCGCTGCGCAGACTGAGCGCGAGCATCCTGGCGATGTCTTCATCGTCTTCGATAACCAGAATGCGCCTGGGCTCGGACATCCAATCTCCCCGTAAGTGCCGAGCGCAATAACGCCGCGGTCCGCATCGATCCGTCAAGTCACATTTTTTTGAACATTTCGTGAGGACTCCATGATCTGCGCCCGCAGACACTGATCGTACTCGCCTCCCGCGAGTCCGCGCTCTGCTTGAAGCACGCTTTATCTACACGGAGAATCCGATGAATCGATACTTGCGTCCCCCGAAAAATCACCTCCTCTCGAACGCCGTCAAAAACGCCATCGCCGCGCTGCCGGCGGCGACGACGCTGTGTCTGCTGCTGATTCCATTGTCCATCGTCTCGGCGCAGAGCCCCACGGCACGCACGCCGGTGACGGGCGCGAAACCTGAACCGTTTACGCTGCGGTTTCCGTTTCCGCTCCCCTTCCCCTTCCCGCTGTTGGATTCCTTCGACCGACGCGGGGATATCCGCGCACTGCCTGCGCCACTGAAGAATCGCCTGCGCCTGATCGACAGACGTCCGCAGACCTACCCGCCGATGACCGCCTTCTCGGAAGCCGACTCGCCCAGCCAGCTGTTCCAGTACTACTTGCTGGACACCAACAACTTCCAGCCCAACGTCTTCACCAGCGTGGTGCCAGGCATCAACGACACCGCCATCGCGACCGGGGCGAATGCCGCCAACGACGGCCTGCCCACGATCGGTGCGGTGCGGGTGACCCTGGAGCCGAAGCCGGGCCTGCCGACGGATCCGGACAACCCCGGCGCCTTCATCGACATCTTCACCGATGTTTCCGGCTTGTTCGTGATCAACAACGAATCAGGCTGGTATGAGGGCTGGATGATCAGCGACGTGCGGGTTCCGCGGGTCGCACCACCGCGGGCCGACGGCCATGCGCTGTTCGGACGGATCACCGCCGAGGACCTTGCCATCATTCGCGCCCTGGGCACGGGCAATAACGCGCCCGGAAACTTCTTCACCTTCGACGGCAATGCGCCGCACTTCGGCGGCCCAGGCGATGTCTTTCCCAACGGCAGGCAATCCAACATCCTTCCGCACCCAGTCAGTATGGGCGCCTACAACGCCTTGCAGCAGAGCGACGTGCACTCTTACTGGGAATTCAACGCCGGTACCAACTGGATTTTCCCGCACTACGAGTTGCCGTTCACTGCTGGAGTGCCGACCACGTTCGAGGGCGGGCTGCAATATCTAGTGAACTCGCTCGTTCCTGGATCGGGACCCGAGGGCGTTCTCAACGACGAACTTCCCAACAAGCTCGTCTATGGCGACAACCCGAACGACCCGCGCGACCCGGATCGCACCGAAGCCGAGAATCCGGATGATCTGGAATTCCGCAACCGCTTTATTCCCAGCGCCCTCGATCAGGAAGTGCTGTTGAGTGCGTTCGTGCGGCGCGCCTCGTTCCGCCCCGACATTCCAGCCGATACGCCTGCCAACCTTGGGCAGCGTCTGCTGCTGGCCTACGCGCAAGAGATCGCGCGGGTGGACCAGAACGGAGACGGTGTGATCTCCTTCGAGGAAGCCGACCTGGACGGCACCTCGGACGGGGTGTCGAATCGTCGGTTGTACCTGCGACCGCGCGACTTCAATCGTTTTGCCATCACTCGCGAAATCAACGACGGCTTGCTGGCCCCACGCTTCGCACCCAGCCAGCGCGCCTACGTGGCCAGCGGCAGCCTGGTGACGGTATCTCCCGCGGTACCTGCGTCAGTGCCGCGGGACGCGGACAACCGGTAATCAGCTCGCCCGTGCACCATCGATCGCCGCCGCGATCCGCGGCGGCGATCGATGGCTTAATGCCCGCCATCGGCCGTCTTTCTTTATTGATCCGGCCCGCAAAAAATTCATGCGGCGTATTTGACCCCAGGTCCTGACATCTCGCCTTGCCTGGTTGGTGACGCGGGCCATCATCGACAGTGTCTGGCGCGTACCGCCGATCGCCATCGTCACCGGGGTCGGCGCGATCAGGCCCACAATTCCAAGAGCAGCTCCTTTACCAGTGCTGTTGCCTGCTCCATCAGCGGTCCGCGCGGTCGTTGGGAGGATGTGGCGATCCACAGCGTCGTCACCAGCGGCGGTTTGCCGATCGGCCGCACATGGAAGTTCTGTTCGTGGCCGGTGGTGCGTATCGCGTTTAGCGCCAGCACCGCGTGCATGGGCTCATGCTGCACCAGGTCGAGGATGGCGGGAATGCTGTCGATCTCCAGCACCACTTTGGGCTTGCGGCCCTCCTTCGCGAGCGCCGTTTCCAGCAGCATGCGCAAAGAATGCGGGCGGTTGGGAATGGCCAACTCGTGCTCGGCGACCTCGGTGAGTCCGACGTTCGGCCCCAGCAGTTTCTTGCCCTTGGCCTGTGAGCGGCCCGACACCAGATAGAGTTGCTCGTTGAGCACCGGCACCAGATCGACGGCGGCCGATGGTGTGACGTTGTAGACCACCGCGCAATCCACCCGGCCGATCGCCAACCACTCCAGCGCGTAGGTCGACAGGCCCTCCACCACGCTCAACGTCGCTCGCGGGAAGCGCTCGCGAAAACCGCGCACCAGCGGAACGGCGAGCGTGCGGCTCACACTCGGAGGCAGCGAGATCACCAAGCGGCCCGTGGCCGCGTCGCGGTCGCGGCCGAGGTCCAGCCGCGCGCGCTCCACCTGCGCGAGGATGCCGCGCGCATGATCGAGCAGGCGCTTGCCCGCTTCGGTGAGCGTGACCCCGCGGCCGTTGCGCACCAACAGCGTCTGGCGCAGTTCCACTTCGAGCAAGCGCACCTGCCGGCTCAGCGCCGGCTGCGCCACCGACAAGAAGCTCGACGCCCTGGTAAAGCTGCCCAGTTCGGCCACGTGAACGAAGTACCCAATCTGTTTGAGATCCATGGCGGAGATCATATGCCGGTGCGCGATAGCTGCTATACCCAATGTCTTATTGATGAAAGGTGTCGAGCATCCAACAATCACTTCACGTTCCGGCGGGCACCCTGCAGCTCCCGGCACGGCGCCTTTCATCGAGCCGGTTCATGCAACGCCCTATCCCTTGTCTTTTCATGCGCGGCGGCACTTCGCGCGGTCCCTTCTTCAACGCGGCCGACCTGCCGGCCGACATCACGGCCCGCGACCGCGTGCTGCTGGCGGTCATGGGCTCGCCCGACGCCCGCCAGATCGACGGCCTGGGCGGCGCGCACCCGCTCACCAGCAAGGTCGGCATCGTCAGCCGCGGCGCGAAGCCGGGCGTGGACCTCGACTTCCTGTTCGCGCAACTGCAACCGGGCAAGGACACCGTCGACACCACTCCCAATTGCGGCAACATGCTGGCGGCCGTGATCCCCTTCGCACTGGAAACCGGGTTGCTGCAGGCGCAGGGCGAGACCAGCACCTTCCGCGTGCTCACGCTCAACACCGAGATGGCCTGCGATATCACCGTGCAGACGCCGGGCGGCAGGGTGCGCTACGGCGGCGACGCACGCATCGATGGCGTTCCAGGCAGTTCGGCGCCGATCGCCATCCACTTCCTCGATACCGCCGGCTCGGTCTGCGCCGGGCTGTTGCCGACCGGGCGTGCGCGCGACACGGTCACCGTCGATGGCGTGGGCACGCTGGAAGTGACCTGCATCGACAACGGCATGCCGATGGTGCTGCTGCGCGCCGCCGACTTGGGGCGCACCGGCAGCGAAAGCGTGGCCGCGCTCAACGCCGACACCGAGCTCAAGGCGCGACTCGAAGCCCTGCGCCTGCACTGCGCCCGGTTGATGGGCCTGGGCGACGTGGCGGCCAAGAGCTACCCCAAGATGTGCCTGCTGGCCGCACCGCGCGACGGCGGCAGCCTGGCTACCCGCTGCTTCATCCCGCACGTGTGCCATGACGCCATCGGTGTGCTGGCTGCGGTGACGGTGGCCACCGCCTGCGTGCTCGACGGCTCGGTCACGCAGGGCATCGCGCGGCTGCCGGCCGGGGCCCGCAAGTCCGTGTCGGTAGAGCATCCAACCGGCGAATTCAGCGTCGAACTCGAACTCGATCCGGCCGATCCGCAGAACGTGCTCCGAGCCGCATTGCTGCGTACGGCGCGGCTCATCATGCGCGGCGAGGTCATGGTGCCGGTCGCGGTGCTGGAAGCGAACACGAAATGATCATCGACTGCCACGGCCACTACACCACGGCCCCCAAGGCGCTGGAAGCCTGGCGCAACCGGCAGATCGCGAGCCTGAAAAACCCTTCGGCGGCACCGAAGGCGGCCGACCTGAAAATTAGCGACGACGAACTGCGCGAGAGCATCGAGAGCAACCAGCTTCGGCTGATGAGGCAGCGCGGCTCCGACCTCACGATCTTCTCGCCGCGCGCCAGCTTCATGGCGCATCACATCGGCGACTTCAACACCAGCGCGACCTGGGCGGCGATCTGCAACGAGCTGTGCTTTCGTGTGTCGCAGCTATTCCCCGAGCACTTCGTTCCGGCGGCGATGCTGCCGCAGTCGCCGGGCGTGGACCCCGCGAGCTGCATCCCCGAGTTGGAGCGCTGCGTCAGGGAATACGGCAACGTCGGCATCAACCTGAACCCGGATCCTTCAGGCGGGCACTGGACCTCGCCGCCGCTCTCCGACCGCTATTGGTATCCGATCTACGAAAAGATGGTCGAGTACGAGATCCCGGCCATGGTCCACGTCAGCACCAGCTGCAACGCCTGCTTCCACACCACCGGCGCGCACTATTTGAACGCCGACACCACCGCCTTCATGCAATGCCTGACCTCGGACCTGTTCAAGGATTTTCCGACGCTGCGATTCGTCATCCCGCACGGTGGCGGCGCGGTGCCCTACCACTGGGGACGCTTCCGCGGACTGGCTCAGGAGCTCAACAAGCCGCTGCTGCAGGAGCACCTGCTCAACAACATCTTCTTCGATACCTGCGTCTACCACCAGCCGGGCATCGACCTGCTGACCAAGGTGATTCCGGTCGACAACATCCTGTTCGCGAGCGAGATGATCGGTGCGGTGCGCGGCATCGACCCCGAGACGGGCAACCACTACGACGACACCAAGCGCTACATCGAAGCCTCGACGCTGCTCGATGCACAAGACCGCTACAAGATCTACGAAGGCAATGCGCGGCGCGTGTTCCCGCGCCTGGATACGGCACTCAAGGCGAAGGGAAAATGAACATGAACCAGCTGGGCATCGTCAAACGCAACATCATTCGCGCCGACCGCGCGGCAGTCGACAGTCTGTCGCACTTTGGCGTGGCGACGATCCACGAGGCGATGGGCCGCGTGGGCCTGATGAAGCCCTATATGCGCCCCGTCTACGCCGGGGCGCAACTTTGCGGCACGGCGGTCACGGTGCTGCTGCAGCCCGGCGACAACTGGATGATGCACGTCGCAGCGGAGCAGTTGCAGGAAGGCGACGTGATCGTGGCCGCCTGCACCACCGACAACGAGGACGGCTTCTTCGGCGACCTGCTGGCCACCTCGTTCCGCGCCCGCGGCGCAAACGGCCTGGTCATCGACGGCGGCGTGCGCGATGTGAAGGACCTGGCCGCGATGGATTTCCCGGTATTCAGCCGCGCCATCCATGCCAAGGGCACGATCAAGGCCACGCTGGGGTCGGTCAACGTGCCGGTGGTGTGCGCCGGCGCACTGGTGCAGCCGGGCGATGTGGTCATCGCCGACGTCGACGGCGTGGTGGTGGTGCCGGCCGCGATGGCGCAGCAGGTGGCCGATGCCGCACGGGCGCGCGAGGCGCTCGAGGCCGAAAAGCGCGCCAAGCTGGCTGCCGGCGTGCTGGGGCTGGACATGTACGCCATGCGCGGGCCGCTCGAGCAGGCCGGCCTCAAATACATCGACTGAGCGCCGTGCAGATCGACCCCACCCAATCGTGCATCGGCCTCGTCGGCTACGGCGAGGTGGGCCGCATCCTGGCCGAGGACCTGCGCGCATGCGGCGTCGAACGGGTGTTGGCGTACGACCAACTGGGCACAGCGGTAGCGCAGCAGCACGGCCGGCGCCGTGCCAAAGAGATGCGCGAGTCGGCCGAGACGGTGCGCGATATCGGGCTCGCGGCCTGGTCGGCGAGCGGCACCGCCGCGGCTCAGGCTTGGATGGCCGACCTGGCCGACGGCGGCCTGTTCGACGACCGGGCCCGCCCACGTGCCGACTGGCGCAGCGCTGCCGATCGCATTCTTGCGACCCTCGAACCCGAGGATTGAGAGCGCACGATGGAATTCCAGATGACACCAGGGTGGCTGCCCTTCCACCCCGCCCCCTCGCTGCCGCGCTTCCGGCTGCCGCCCGGCAGCGTCGACGCGCACTGTCACGTGTTCGGCCCCGGTGCGCAGTTTCCCTATGCGCCCGAGCGTAAGTACACGCCCTGCGACGCCTCGAAAGCGCAATTGGTTGCGCTGCGCGACAGGCTCGGCTTCGCGCGCAACGTGATCGTGCAGGCCACCTGCCACGGCTCGGACAACCGTGCGTTGCTCGATGCGCTGCGCCATTCGAACGGCATGGCGCGCGGCGTGGCCACCGTCAAACGCGGCGTGAGCGATGCCGAACTGCACGAGATGCACGCGGCCGGCGTGCGCGGCACGCGCTTCAACTTCGTCAAGCGACTGGTCGATTTCACACCCAAGGACGCGCTGATGGAAATCGCCGAGCGCATCGCGCCGCTGGGCTGGCACGTGGTGGTCTACTTCGAGGCGGTCGACCTGCCCGAGCTGTGGGACTTCTTCACCGCGCTGCCGACCACCGTGGTGGTCGATCACATGGGCCGGCCCGACGTGGCCAAGCCGGTCGACGGCCCGGAGTTCGAACTGTTCGTCAAGATGATGCGCGAGCATCCGAACCTCTGGTCGAAGGTGAGCTGCCCGGAGCGCCTGAGCCTGTCGGGTCCGCCGGCACTGAACGGCGAACGCAACGCCTATCGCGATGTGATCCCGTTTGCCCGGCGGCTGGTGGAAAGTTTTCCCGACCGCGTGCTGTGGGGCACCGACTGGCCGCATCCGAACCTCAAGCAGCACATGCCCGACGACGGGCTGCTGGTGGACTACCTGCCGCACATCGCCGCCACCGCCGAACTGCAGCGCAAGCTGCTGGTCGACAACCCGATGCGCCTTTACTGGCCGCCTGAACGCGGCCCCACACCCCAACGACCGAAGAGGCGAACATGAGCACTGAGCGCGACTACGACGACATCCCGGGCACCTATGTGTTCGACGGCGAGCACTGCCGCATGGGCTACCACCTCAACATGTTCTGCAAGTCGCTCGACCTGGCACGCAACCGCGATGCCTTCCGCCAGGACCAGGCCGGCTACCTGGCCGGCTTCCCGGTGACACCCGAGCAGGCCCGGGCCATCTTCGAGCGCGACTGGCTCGGCATGCTGCGGCTGGGCGGCAACATCTACTACACCTTCAAGCTCGCCATCTTCGACGGCTTGACGTATCAGCACGCCGGTGCCGCGATGTCGGGCAACGGCATGACTGTCGAAGACTTCAGGGCGATGATGCTCGCCGGCGGGCGGCCCATCGCCAACAACCGCAGCAAGAAGGAGCAGGCCCATGGCTGAGTTGATAGGAGGCATCGCAACCTCGCACGTGCCGGCGATCGGCGCCACCATCGATCACGGCAGGACCCAGGAGCCGTATTGGAAGCCGCTGTTCGACGGCATCCAACCCGCGCGCGACTGGATCGCCGCGGTCAAGCCCGACGTCGTGATCGTGGTCTACAACGACCATGCCTCGCGCTTCGGACTCGACGTCATACCCAGCTTCGCACTCGGGGTGGGAGAGCAGTTCGCGGCGCACGACGAAGGCTACGGCCCGCGTCCGGTGCCGGTGTGCCAGGGCAGCCCGGCGTTCGGCTGGCATCTGGTCGAGTCGCTGGTGCTGAAGGACGAGTTCGACATCACCATCGTCAACGAGATGACAATCGACCACGGCTGCACCGTGCCGCTGTCGCTCGCCTTCGGCCAGCCCGAGGCCTGGCCCTGCGAGGTAATCCCGTTGTGCGTGAACGTGATCCAGTACCCAGCGCCCACCGCCAACCGCTGTTACCAGCTGGGCAAGGCGATCCGGCGCGCCATCGACTCCTATGACAAGGACATCAAGGTCGCGATCTTCGGCACCGGCGGCATGTCGCACCAACTGCAGGGCGAGCGCGCCGGCCTGATCAATGCCGAGTACGACCAGATGTGGCTCGACAAGATCGTGTCCGACCCGCGCTCGCTCACCCAGATCGGCCACACCGAACTCCTGCGCGAGGTCGGCTCCGAAGGCTTGGAGATCATCATGTGGCTCGTCATGCGCGGAGCGATGAACGAGCAGGTCAAACAAGTTCACCGCTTCTACCGCGTGCCGACCTCCAACACGGCCTACGGCATGCTGGTGCTCGAGAACGCATGAAACGTCTGAGGGTGGCGTTGGCCGGCGCGGGTGCGTTCGGCCTCAAGCACCTCGATGCGATGCGCACCATCGAGGGCGTCGACGTGGTGTCGCTGGTCGACCGCGAGATGGCGAAGACGCGCGAAGTCGCGGCCCGCTACGGCATCGCGCATGTGACGACCGAACTGGCCGACAGCCTCGCGCTGCCCGGGCTCGATGCGGTGATCCTGTGCACCCCAACGCCGATGCATGCGGCGCAGGCCCAGGCCTGCCTGCGTGCCGGCAAGCATGTGCAGGTCGAGATTCCGCTGGCCGACCGCCTGGCCGATGCTGAAGCGGTCGCGGCCCTGCAGCGGCAGACCGGCCTGGTGGCGATGTGCGGCCACACGCGTCGCTTCAACCCGAGCCACCAATGGCTGCACGGCAGGATCGCGGCGGGCGAGTTCGGCCTGCAGCAGATGGACGTGCAGACCTACTTCCTGCGCCGCACCAACATCAACGCACTCGGCGAGCCGCGCAGCTGGGCCGACCACCTGCTGTGGCACCACGCGGCGCACACGGTGGATCTGTTCGCTTGGGCGGCGGGCAGCGAGATCGTCGCGGCCAATGCGCTGCAGGGGCCGATGCATCCGGTGCTGGGCATCGCGATGGACATGTCGATCCAGCTTAAGAGCCGCAGCGGCGCGCTCTGCACGCTGAGCCTTTCCTTCAACAACGACGGCCCGCTGGGCAGCGTCTTCCGCTACATCGGCGACAGCGGCACCTACGTCGCGCGCTATGACGAGCTGTTCGACGGCAAGGGCGCGCCGATCGACGTCTCGCAGGTCGACGTATCGATGAACGGCATCGCGCTACAGGATCGCGAGTTCTTTGCGGCGATCCGCGAAGGCCGCGAGCCCAACGCCAGCGTCGCCAGCGTGCTGCCCTGCTATCGCGTGCTCGCCGGGCTGGAGCAACAACTAGCGCGCGACGGCTGAGCGTCGATCTCTGCTTGCCCCGCCGGACTGCGCGCGCCGAAGCCGTGCGCCTTGTCGATCAATGCCTTGTCGAACCCGAAAGACCGCTCATGAACCTGATCCGACTCTTCCCCTCGCTTGCCGGGCCATATCCTGTTCAATCTTGGCGTCCGCACGCGGGCGGTACTCAAGGCCTTCGTGCTGCCATTGGTCTGAGCGACGCCGATGCCCGGTTGCTTGTTGGCCGCCGGCGGGTTGCACCGTCGCTTGCTTCAGGCAGCGGCAAGTGAACGCGGCACGTCGCCCAAGCGCATGCATTTGCTACGATTGCCGGTCTGCGCCCGGCACCAGTCGGGTTGGTCCTGGAGAACCCTGAATGACCCGTCTCATCGAGATCCTGATTTCGTTCGCGATTGTCGCCGCCCTGATGTTGATCATCGGCATGGTGTTGCCCTCCAGCCGGAGCCTGACCGAGAGCGCGGAGACCAATCGCAAGACGACGATCGTGTTCGACACGCTCAACAGTCTGCGCCGCTTCAAGGACTGGAACCCACTGATCCTGCGTGCGCCGACGGCCGAGCTGCAGCTGTCTGGCCCGCCGGCCGGCGTCGGCGCCAAGCTGACCTACACCTCCGACGTGCAGCGCGTGGGCAGCGGCGACTGGGAGATCACCGAATCGGTGCCCGGCAAGTCCGTCAAGTACGCGCTCGACAACCCCGACCGTGGCAGCAACAAGACGATGGAGTTCACGCTCAAACCGACCGGCCGCGGCAACATCAAGCGCAACGTGCAGATTTCGCAGCGCTATAGCGTCGACTACGGTTGGGATCTGATTGGCCGCTACGCCGGCCTGTACATCAAGAGCCATGTCGGCGACGACATGAAGCTCGGCCTGTCGCGGCTGACCAACATGCTCGCCACCGTGCCCAATGTCGACTACGCGGTGGAAGGCAGCAAGATGCGCGGCATGACCGAAGAGCAGCGCCCCGCCGAGGATCTGCTGATCGTCAAGGCCGGTGCGGTCGAGCGCGACAACGACACGATCAAGACGTCGATGAAGTCCAACCTCGAGTGGATCAACCGCACGATGGCCGCCAACGGCCTGGTCGCGGCCGGTCCGCTGCGCATCATCAGCACCGAGCTCGGCCGCGAGACCTACACGTTCGATCTCGCCCAGCCGGTGCGCAAAGCCGGCAACGGCGAGAAGGCCCCGGAAGCGGCCGCGCTCGAAGACGTCGCTGAGACCGCCGCCACCCCAGCCGCCGATGCCGCTGCCATGCCGGTGGCCGATGCGCTGACACCGGTCACGGCCGCCGGCACGCCATTGGCCGTGACCATCCCGCCAGGCGCACCGGTCGAATACCTGCAGACCAAGGCCGGCCACGCCGCGGTCGCGTACTACACCGGCTTTATGGCCGAGCTCGACAACGTCCGCAACGCGCTGCGTGCGTGGTCGCTAACCCAGGGCTACGAAGTGGTCGACCGCCCGTACGAGGTCTACAAGAGCGGCATCGACAAGGCATTCACCGAAGGCGGCGAGTACGAGGTCTATTGGACCTTGAAATAAGTACCCGCCGCACTGCCGTGTAGCGACCGCGCGCCGCATCCGTGACGATGCGGCGCGCTTTTTTTTGCGGATGACTCACTAGAGCAGGTGCCGATGTTGCAGACCATGGGGCTCCACCACCGCGCGCTGACCGCCGCCGGTGCCGTGCTCGCAGCGGCCGGCGTCGCGCTGTCGGCCTATGCTGCGCATACCGCCACCGGCGACGTGCGATCGAGCTTGCAGACGGCGGCGTTGTTCGCGTTCGGCCACGGCGTCGCGCTCGCGGCGCTGTCGCGCGGCGCGCAGCGGCGGCTGGCGCTGATCGCACTGGCCGGTCTGCTGCTTGGCACGCTGCTGTTTGCCGGCGCACTGGTCGCCGCCCAGACGTTGGGCATGCCCGCACGCACCGCACCGTTCGGTGGCAGCTTGCTGATCGTCGCGTGGCTGCTGTTCGCCATCGACGCCCTGCGACGCTGAGCGATGCCACGTTACGCACGCGGCTTCGATGTCGATGCGGCGTTTGCGCATCTCGCGCGCGGCGATCGCGCGCTCGGCGCGTGGATGAAGCGCCTCGGCCCGATCCCGGCCGACCCGCGCTGGCGCAAGTCCTTCGATCCGGTCGACGCATTGGCGCGTGCGATCTTGTTCCAGCAACTCAGCGGCAAGGCCGCGTCGACGATCGTCGGCCGCGTCGAGGCCGCGATCGCCAGCGACCGCTTCCATTGCCACACGCTCGCGCGCATCGACGACGCCGGTCTGCGCGCCTGCGGCGTATCGGGCAACAAAGCGCAGGCGCTGCGCGATCTGGCGCTGCGCGAAGCACGCGGCGAGATTCCCGATTTGCGGCGAATGTCGACGATGCACGCCGACGCAATCGTCGACGCCCTGGTACCGATCCGCGGCATCGGCCGCTGGACGGTGGAAATGATGCTGATGTTCCGGCTCGGCCGTCCCGACGTGCTGCCGATCGATGACCTCGGCATCCGCAAGGGCGCGCAGGCGGTCGATCGCAGTGACACGATGCCGACGCCGAAGGCGCTGGCCGAACGCGGCGAGCACTGGGGGCCGTATCGCAGCTACGCCGCACTCTACCTGTGGCGCATCGCCGACGCCGTATCGGCGACCACGGCACCGGTCAAGCGTTCGCAGCAGTGATCCGCGCACGTGGCTCAGGCAGAGTTGGCCTCACTCGACTGGACACGATCCTGCGAGCTACGGCGAGCGCCGGTGCCAAATCCGCTCGCGCCGGCGCGAAAAGCATAGGCGGCTAATGGCTCGCAAGCGCGACGGCTAAGCCCGCAGGTGGACGCAGGCAACACCGTCGCCAGCAGCACGTCGACGCTGATCAGGCCGCTTTTTTCGCGTTCACCGACAGACGGCATTGACATGCCAATGAGAATCATTACCATCAATGCCATCCCATCGATGGAGCCTTGCCATGCTTGCCCTCCGACCGACGTCGCATCTCGACGCGCATGCCGCGCACGACGTGCCGCTTAGCCCTTCGATCGCTAAGTCGCCGTCCGCCACGCCGTCGCCGTCGGCCGCGCCGCGCGGCATCGAGATCGATAGCGTGCGTCTGCTGCAGGGACAGCGCGAGCTGTGCATCCGCCACGGCGACGAGTACTACCGGCTGCGCCACACGCGCAACGACAAGCTGATCCTGACCAAGTAATCCCGGTCAGGGCGTGCCGGTCAGGCATGTGCCGCCCCGACCGCCGTCACCACGCCAATTGGCAGATCGAGTGATACCGGTCGCGGCATCGCCGGCCGGCGCACCCCGCCGCATGCGGCACCAGAATCATCCGCCTCCAGCCACCGTCCAGGGCCGCCCGCCACCGGCATTGCCGGCTGCCAGCTCGCCGAACGATCTTTCCATCGTGCGAGCTCACATGTCCGTCCATCCGCTGTCCCTTGCTGTGTGCCTGGCGCTGCCCGGCATCGCCAACGCCGCCGTACCCGCCACGGCATCCGCTGCCGCGCCCGCGACGGCATCGGCCGATCCGGGCCAGGCGGATGTCTTCGCGAAGACCGGTGCCGATGGCATTGCCCAACTCAACCGCATCACCGTCACCGCCACGCGCACCGAGCGCGCGATCGCCGAGGTGCCCAACACCGTCGACATCATCGACCGCCAGCGCATGGACGACACCCTGACCCGCAATCTCAAGGACCTGTTTCGCTACGAGCCGGGCATCTCGGTGCCGACCGGTTACGGCCGCTTCGGCATCGGTGACATCCGCATCCGCGGCTTAGGCGGCAACCGTGTGTTGATCCAGACCGACGGCATTCCGGTGTCGGATGCGTTTTCGATCGGCAGTTTTTCCAACGCCAATCGCAACTTCGTCGATCTCGACACCCTCAAGCGCGTCGAAGTCGTGCGCGGCCCGGGCAGTTCGCTGTACGGCTCCGACGCGCTCGGCGGCGTAGTGTCGTTCATCACCAAGGACCCTGCGGATTATCTGCAGGCCGGTCGGCCGGCCTACTTCGGTTTCAAGTTCGGTTACCAGGGCGATGCCGACGGCCTGTTCGGCGGCGCGACGGCGGCCTTCGGCGGCCAGCGCTGGTCGGGATTGGTCGCGGTCGGCCATCGCCAGGGGCAGGCCCTCGACAACCAGGGCGACAACTTAAGCGACGGCGACACGCGCACCGCACCCAATCCGCAGCATCGCGATGGCCGCAGCCTGTTGAGCAAGTTGGTCTATGCGCCCGACGCCGACCAGCGCTTCAAGCTGACCGTCGAAGGCAACGAAGACGACACCGCGACCGATGCGCGCAGTTCGCTTGGCTTTTCCAATCAAACGCGCGCGACCACCACTGCGCTCACCGGCGACGACCACCAGACCCGCGCGCGGGTTTCGCTGGCGCACGAAATCGACGCGCTCGACGCCGGCATCGCCGACCGCCTGCAGTGGCAGGTGTATCGCCAGGACAGCGAGACCACCCAGCGCACCCGCGAGGACCGCACCACGCTAACCGGCGTGCGCCAGCGCCGCGACCGCGAGTTCAATTTCGACCAACGCCTGAGCGGCGCCGAGGCGACGCTGTTCAAGGATCTCGCCACCGGCCGCGTCGAGCACGCGCTGACCTACGGCTTCGAATTCACACGCACGCACACCCAGCAGAAGCGCGACGGCCTGCTGACCCTGCTCGCGACCGGTCAAACCAGCAATATCGTGTCGCCGGACACCTTCCCGGTGCGCGATTTTCCGAACAGCGACAGCACCACCGCGGCAGTGTTTGTGCAGAACGAGATCGCCTTCGGCGATGGCGATGTCCGGCTGATCCCGGCGCTGCGCGTCGATCGTTACGAACTCGATCCGCGTGTCGACAGCCTCTTTGCCGAAGACAATCCCGGCGTCGTCTCCGGCGGCCTGAAAAAAACCAGCGTGTCGCCGAAGCTCGGCGCGGTGTGGAAGTTCGCGACCGACTGGGCGCTGTTCGGCGGCTACGCGCGCGGCTTCCGTTCGCCGCCGTACAACGACGTCAACATCGGCTTCACCAATCTCGCGTTTGGCTACACCGCGATCGCCAATCCGGACCTCCAGCCCGAGACCAGCGACGGCTTCGAGCTCGGCGTGCGCTACATCGGCGCTGCCGCCTACGCCAGCCTGTCGGCGTACGACAACCGCTACCAGGATTTCATCGAATCGCTGGGCTTGATCGGCGTCAATGATCAGGGCCTGCTGGTGTTCCAGTCGCGCAACGTGTCCGAGGCGCGCATCCGCGGCGTCGAGCTCAAGGCCGGCGTCGACTTCGGCCGCCTCAGCGAGCGGTTTGCCGGTTGGTCGCTGCGCGCTGCCGCCGCCTACGCGCGCGGCGACGACCAGACCGCCGATGTGCCGCTGACCACCATCGATCCGCTGCGCGGCTCGCTCGGGCTGGCCTACGATCGCGACCGCTGGGGCGTGGAGCTCGCCGGCACATTCGCGCAGCGCCAGGATCGCCTGCCCTTGCCGCCTGCCGAGTCCGGTCAGCCGCAGAACCGGTTCTACGCGCCGGCCGGCTACGGCACGCTCGACCTGCTCGCGCATTGGGCGTTTGCACCGGGTGCCAAGGTCAACCTCGGCGTGTTCAACCTCGGCGACAAGACCTACAGCGACTTTGCCGACGTGCCGGGCGTGTTCGACAACCTCGCCACGCTCGCTCGCTACACGCGGCCCGGCCGCAATGTGTCGGTCAGCCTCGCGGTGGAATGGTGATGGCGATGGCAGCGCGCGTACATGACGACATCGGTGGCGTGCGCACGCCGCCGCGTGCGCTGCCATCGCCGTCGCAGCTCGCCGCGCTCGGCGCGGTGCTGTGCCTGTACCGTGCGCAGTCCGGCGGCGAACTCACCGGCTGGGCGCAGGCCACGCGTGCGGAGTCGCACAGCGTGCTCGACAGCGACGGCCTGCGCGAGCACCTCGTGTTCCGCGACCGCGACGGACGCTGCTGCTGGCGGCTGAGCCTGCTGCCGGACAGCGATTTCCTGGCCTGGGAGCGGCTGACGGCAACATTGCCGACACAGGCCGACGCCGTGCGTGCCGCCGGCATCGGCGAACGCCTGTGGTGGCGGCTCGCCGACCGCCTGCGCGGCGATCGCTGGCAGGCCTGCGTGCTGCGTCTGCACGCGCTGCGCTGCAGCCCGGGCTTCGGCCTGCGCGAGCAGCCGGTGCTGGCGGCGAGCCTCGCGGCACCGTCGCCGCTGGGTGCGGCCACCGCACGGCGCCTCGCCCGCGACGAGGGTGCGGACAGCGAAGCCTTGACCGATGATTGCTGCTGCCGACAGGCGGCACTGGCGGCGGCGCAGGTCGCATCGACACCTGCCTGGCACGGGGACGAGGTGTTTCCGCTGATCCGGCTCAACCTGGGAGCCTCGACATGAAGATGTATTGGGCAGCCGTGCTGATGGCATCCGTGCTCGCCACCGCAAACGCCGCCGCGCAGGAGCTTGCGCTATCGGGCGCAAGCTCCGATCCGGCACACGACCGCGCGTCGATCCTGGCGATGCAGGGCGATTACAGCGTCGATTTCGCCTTCGACGAAACCGTGCTGCTGCAGCCCGGCTACGCGCGTGCGCCGGCAATGCGCAGCGGCGGCAACGAGACCGTCATCGTCGTCGAGGACACACCGACCAAGATCGTGCTCCAGCACATCCTCGTCGATGACAAGAGCGGCCACGTCACCAAACATTGGCGGCAGGACTGGACGTGGCAGGCGGCCAGCCGCTTCGAGTTCAGCGCCGAGCAGACCTGGACCGTGCGCGCGCTGCCCGCCGAGCTCACGCGCGGGACGTGGACGCAATGCGTGTACGAGGTCAGCGACGCGCCGCGCTACTGCGGCACCGGCAAGTGGACCTATGCCAGCGGCGTCGCCAACTGGACCAGCGACCTCACCGCGCGGCCGCTGCCGCGCCGCGAATACAGCAAGCGCAGCGATTACAACGTGGTGATCGGCATCAACCGCCACACCCTCACGCCCAGCGGCTGGACCCACGAGCAGTTCAACACCAAGACCCGTCGCATGCCCGACGGCAGCCGCGTCGAACTTGCGCGCGAGTTCGGTTTCAACGATTACCAGAAGACCACCGAGGTCGACTTCAAACCCGCCGACGAGTACTGGGCCAAGACCAGCGGCTACTGGGCCAAGCTGCGCGCGCGCTGGGATGGCTTGCTGTCAAAGCCGCCGGGCCTGCATCTGAAAACCAAGGTCGACGGCATGGCGATGATCGCGCCGCTGTTCGGCTTTGCCGACACCCTGCGCACCGGCGGCACGGTTGCCGACACCGAGATCGATGCGGTCTTTGCGAAGTGGGTCGAACCCGCCGGCGGCTAGCCGCCGATTGCTTTCCGCGCGCAGCGCGCGGATTCGACGTCGGACGTGGGTGCTTCACTGGGTATTGTTGGTTCCGTGCGCATGCCTCATAGGATCCAGCGCCGCGCCGCTGTCGGTATCGAAAAAATGCATGCGTTCGGCGACGTAGCCGAGAAACACGCTATCGCCGGGCTTGGGCAGGTCGTGAGGCGGCAGACGCACGACCAGATCGCAACCGCCGCAGCCGAGATTGATGAAGGCTTCGTTGCCGACCGGTTCGACCACCTCGACCTGCGCGGGCAGTCGCCCGACATCGCCGTCGCGACTCAAATGCATGTCCTCGGGGCGTAGGCCCACCGTCAGCGGCGCGCCGATCCTGCCCTGCAGCAGCGTGCGCATCGCCGCGTTCGGAAACAGCGACAGCTCGACGCCCTCGGCAATGCGCAGCCGCAGGCCGGCCGCGCCGTCGAGTAGCGTGCCCCACAGCAGATTCATTTTTGGGCTGCCGAGAAACGTCGCGACAAACAGGTTGGCCGGCTTGTTGTACAGCGCCATCGGCGTGTCGATCTGCTGGATCTCGCCGTCCTTGAGCACCACGATGCGCTCACCGAGCGTCATCGCCTCGACCTGGTCGTGGGTGACATAGACCATGGTGGTGCCGAGCTGGCGATGCAGGCGCGAAATCTCCACCCGCGTGGATAGCCGTAGTTTGGCGTCGAGATTGGACAGCGGTTCGTCGAGCAGAAACACCTTCGGCTGTCGTACCAGCGCGCGCCCGAGCGCGACGCGCTGGCGCTGACCGCCCGACATCAGCGCCGGCTTACGGTCGAGCAGGGTCTCGATTTCCAGCATCTTGGCGGCGCTGGCCACGCGCGCGGCGATGCTGGCCTTGTCGTGGCCACGCAGCTTGAGGCCGAAGGCGAGATTTTCGGCGGCCGTCATGTGCGGATACAGCGCGTAGCTCTGGAACACCATCGCAATGTCGCGATCCTTAGGTGCGATGTCATTGACCACGCGCTCGCCGATCGACAGCGTGCCCGAGCTGATGTCCTCGAGGCCGGCGATCATCCGCAGCAGCGTCGACTTGCCGCAGCCCGACGGGCCGACCAGCACCAGCAGCTCACCGTCGGCGACCTCGAAGCTGGCACCGGCGACAGCCACAAAATTGCCGTTGGGATAGACCTTGCGAACCTTGTCGAGCCGAACACTGGCCATGCGTTCTCCGTTGCAAATTGCTGTGACTGCCGTCGATGCGCACCGATGGCACCGTGCGCGTATCGGCATGAATACGATTGCATCGCGTCTGATTGTCGCGATCGCCGCATTACACTGGTCGGCGATCGTGCGGTATTCTGGCATGTAATCGTTTACATGCCGCTGCGCCGCACTAAAGAGGATTCAATCGCGATGTCCCAAACCGACGTCAAAGACCGGTCGTTCCCGAAAGGGTTTCTGTGGGGCGCCGCGACCGCGGCACATCAGATCGAAGGCTCGCCGCTGGCCGACGGTGCCGGCGCAAGCATCTGGACGCGCTTCGCGCACACGCCGGGCATGACCCACAACGGCGACACCGGCGACATCGCCTGCGATCACTACAACCGCTGGAAGGACGACGTCGGACTGATGAAGGCCTTGGGTCTGCAGGCCTACCGCTTCAGCGTGTCGTGGTCGCGCATCAAGCCTGATGGCATCGGCCGGATCAATCAGGCCGGCGTGGATTTCTATTCGCGGCTGGTCGATGAGCTGCTCGCCAACGACATCGAGCCGCTGCTCACGCTCTACCACTGGGACCTGCCCGCCGCGCTCGACGACCGCGGCGGCTGGCTCAACCGCGATTGCGCGGACTGGTTTGCCGAGTACGGCACCACCCTGTACCGAGCGCTCGACGGCCGCGTCAAGAAATGGGTCACGCTCAACGAGCCGTGGGTGGTGACCGACGGCGGCTATTTGCATGGCGCGCTCGCCCCCGGACACCGCAGCAAGTACGAAGCGCCGATCGCTTCGCACAACCTGATGCGCGCGCACGGCGCGGCGGTGCAGGCGTATCGCGCCGTCGGCAAGCACCAGATCGGCCTAGTGGTGAACATCGAACCGAAATATCCGGCCACCGCCTCCGACGACGATGCCGGCGCGACGCAGCGCGCGCATGCCTATATGAACGAGCAATACCTGCACCCCGCCCTGCTCGGCAGCTATCCGCCGCAGCTCAAGGAGATCTTCGGCGATGCCTGGCCGGAGTTTGCCGAGGACGACTTCACGCTGATCAAGCAGCCACTGGATTTCGTCGGCATCAACTACTACACGCGCAGCGTGACCGCGGCGACCGATAGCTACCCGCTGAAGGCCGGCGGCGTGCGCCAGCCGCTGGGCACCTACACCGAGACCGGCTGGGAAGTGTTTCCGCAGGGCCTCACCGACCTGCTGCTGTGGTTCAAGAACACCTACGGCAACCTGCCGGTCTACATCACCGAAAACGGTGCGGCGTTCTTCGACCCGGCCGTCGCCGAGGACGGCCGCGTGCGCGATCCGCTGCGCATCGACTACTTGCGCAAGCACCTCTCGGCAATCCACGATGCGATCGAGCAAGGCGTGGATATCCGCGGCTATATGGTTTGGTCGCTGCTCGACAACCTCGAATGGTCGCTCGGCTACTCCAAGCGCTTCGGCATTATTCACGTCAACTACGGCACCCAGCAGCGCACCCCCAAAGACAGTGCGCACTACTACTCCGGCGTGATCGCCAGCCACGGCAAATCGCTGACGGAACCGATGCCTTACTAGCCGGGAATAAGCAATGGAAAATTGGGAATCGCAAGGGCGCTGCTTCCCTGCGATCATCCAGATGCGCATGAAACCGCTTTTGCCATTCCCGATTCCCGATTCCCGCGAGCGTAGCGAGCAATGCACGACACCCTTCTGCTGTTCGGCGCCACCGGCGATCTGGCGCAGCGCTATCTGTTTCCGTCGCTTGCGCACCTGCTGCGCGACCGGCTGCTGCCCGACGGCTTTCGCGTGGTCGCCGTGGGCCGCACCGAGTACGACGACGACGGCTTTCGCGGCTGGCTGCGCGAGCACATCCAGAGCGATGACGATCGTGATTCCAAGGCCATCGAGGACCTGCTCGGCCGCATCCGCTACCACGCACTCGACCTCAACGACGCCGACGCGATCGCGGCCACGCTGTCGCCATACGCCGATCGGCCCAGCGTCAGCTACCTGTCGACGCCGCCCAGCTTGTTCATCCCGGCATGCAAGGGCCTGAAGGCCGCCGGCCTGCTCGAAGGCGAATCGCGACTGGTGCTCGAAAAACCGATCGGCCGCGATCTCGCATCCTCGCGCGAGATCGATGCCACGCTGAAGGCGGCGATGGACGAGTCGCGGATTTTCCGCATCGACCACTACCTCGGCAAAGCACCGGTGCAGAACCTGCTCGCGCTGCGCCTGGGCAACACCCTGATGGAAGCGGTCTGGCAGCACCGCTGGATCGAGTCGGTCGACATCCTCGTCGCCGAGACCGCCGGCGTCGACGGCCGCGAAGGCTATTACGCGCACTACGGCGCGCTGCGCGACATGGTCCAGAACCACATGCTGCAGCTGCTGGCGCTGATCGCGATGGAACCGCCGGCGGTGCTCGACGCCGACAGCATCCGCGACGAAAAGGCCAAAGTGCTGCGCGCACTCAGACCGATGACCGCCGCCGCCGCCAAGACCGACACCGTGCGCGGCCGTTATGCGCAAGGCGTGGTCGAAGGCGAAGCGGTGAAAGGCTTCACTCACGACAGCGATGTCGAAACCTTCGTCGCGCTGCGCGCCTACATCGACAATTGGCGCTGGGCCGGCGTGCCGTTCCGGCTGGTCACCGGCAAGCGCATGCCCTCGCGCACCACCGAGGTGCTGGTGCGCTTCAAGCCGGTGTCGCACTGGCTGTTCGATCGTCCGAAGAAAGCGCGCGCGCGGCCCAATCGCCTGCGCATGCGCCTGCAGCCCGACGAAACCATCGAGCTCGGCCTGATGGGCAGCCTCGCCGCGCCGCAGTGGGGCGAGACCGAACTGCAGCCGATGTCCCTCGATCTCAGCATGTCGCCGACGCCGAAGCGCCGCATCGCCTACGAACGCCTGATGGTCGATGCGCTGAAGGGCGATCAGACGCTGTTCGTGCGCGACGATGAGGTCGAAGCGGCGTGGAAGTGGATCGACAGCATCAGCGCCGCGTGGACCGACGACAAGACGCCGGCGCAGAACTATCCCGCCGGCTCCTGGGGTCCGGCGGCGGCGGCGGACTTCCTGCCGGTCACACTGTCCGGCAACAGCCACAAGAAACCCGCCGCATGAGCGCCTCGACGGCACGCGTGCTGCTCGCCGACATCGGCGGCACCAATGCGCGCTTCGCGCTCGCCGATCCGGGCGCCGAGATGCCGCTACTGCTCGACAGCGTCGGCGAATACAAAGTCGCCGATTACCCGTCGCTGGGCGACGCCGCGCGCCAGTACCTGCAAGACGGTGCCGCGAGCGCACATGCCGGTGCCGGCATCAGCCGCGGCGTGTTTGCTGTCGCCGGGCGCGTCGACGGCGACATCGCACGGATCACCAACCATCCGTGGGTGATCTCGCGCTCACGCACCTGCAGCGCACTCGGCTTCGAACGGCTCGAACTGATCAACGATTTCGCTGCGCAGTCGATGGCGATCCTGCTGCTGCGCAACGACGATGTCGCCGTGCTCGGCGGCACCGGCTGGACGCCGGTGCAGGACGCCTCGACAAGCGCCGGGCGCGATGCGATCTACGCGGTCATCGGCCCGGGCACGGGCCTGGGCGTCGGCGTACTGGTGGTCCGCGACGGCCAGGCCTGGCCACTGGAAACCGAGGGCGGTCACGTCAGCTTTGCGCCCGGCACGCCGGAGGAGATCGCGATCCTCGAACGCTTGTCGGGCCAGTTCGGCCGGGTGTCCAACGAGCGCCTGATCTGCGGCCCCGGATTGGTCAGCATCCATCGCGCGCTGAGCGAGATCGTCGGCGAAGATCCCGGCCCGATGAAGCCGGCCGACATCAACGCGCGCGCGGCCGACGGCGACCCGCGCTGCATGCGCACGGTGGACCTGTTCTGCGCGATCTTCGGCGCGATCGCCGGCGACCTGGTGCTGACCACCGGGGCCTGGGACGGCGTCTTCCTGACCGGTGGGCTGGTACCGAAGATGCTCGGCGCGCTGCGCCATTCCGGTTTTCGCCAGCGCTTCGAGCACAAGGGCCGGTTCTCCGCGAACATGGCGCGGGTGCCGTCGCTGGCCGTATTGCATCCGCAGGCCGGCCTGCTCGGCACCGCGGCGATCGCCAAACGCAGCACAGCGGCGTCGAGCTGATGTCCGCGCGCGCCGCCGCCGCTGCCGATGTGCGCTTCGTCGCTCACGACGACATCGATGCCTGGGCAACGGCAAGCGCGACGGCGCTCGCCGATGCGTTGCGCCACGACCTGCGGCAACGTCCGCGCTCACGACTGCTGCTGTCCGGCGGCAGGACGCCGGCACCGGCGTACGCCGCACTCGCGAAGGCGTCGCTGGACTGGTCGCGCGTCGATATCGCGCTGGTCGACGAGCGCTGGTTGCAGCCCGATGACCCCGACAGCAATGCGCGGCTGATCCGCGAGACCCTGCTGCACGACAACGCCGCCGCCGCCCGTTTTGAAAGCCTCACGCGCGCCGGCCGCAACATCGCCGACGCGGTCGCCGCCGCTAACCTGATGGCCCGCCAGCCGGCTGCCGTCATCACCCTAGGCATGGGCGACGACGGCCACACCGCGTCGCTGTTCCCCGGCATGCGCGGCTTCGATGCCGCGCTCGCCAGCGGCAATGCCTACGTCGCCGTCGACGCCAGCGGTTGCGAAGGTGCAGGCCAGTGGCGGCGCCGTATCAGCCTGACGCCTGCCGGGCTCGCCACCGCGCAGGCGCGCGTGCTGCTGATCCGCGGCGCATCCAAACGCGCATTGTTCGAGCGCGCGATGACTGGCGACGACGTGCGCCAACTGCCGATCCGCTTCGCGTTCACGACGCCGGGCGCGGCACTGCAGGTGCATTGGTGCGCATGATCGACGTTCGGCCTCGCCTTGCCTGCTCGTGCCATCAAAAGAGCATCTGTCCGCGAATGACGCGAAAAGCGCGAAGAAAAGCAGCATCGAGTGTTTTCGTTTCGCTCTTCCTTCGCGCGTTTCGTGTCATTCGCGGACAACCGCATTCCCACCCGTTCCCATGATCGAGCGATGACACACGCACTGCCAACGCGCCGCGCCACATTGCCAGGAGCCTTGCGCCCATGAGCCTGCATCCCCGCATCCGCGCCGTCACGCAACGCATCCGCACGCGCAGCGCCGCGTCGCGTGCGGCGTACTTGGCCGGCATCGACGCCGCGCATCGCGATGGCCCGCACCGCAACCGGCTGAGTTGCGGCAATCTCGCGCATGCCTTCGCCGCCAGCGAGCCGACCGACAAGGGCCGGCTCAAGCGCGACGCGACCGCCAATCTCGCGATCGTCAGCGCCTACAACGACATGCTGTCCGCGCATCAGCCCTTCGAGGGCTATCCGGAGACGATCCGCACGATCGCCCGCGAGCTCGGCGGCAGCGCGCAGGTGGCCGGATGCGTGCCGGCGATGTGCGACGGCGTGACCCAGGGCCGCGCCGGCATGGACTTGTCGCTGTTCTCGCGCGACGTGATTGCGCAGTCCACGGCCGTCGCTCTGACCCACGACATGTTCGACAGCGCGGTCTACCTCGGCGTCTGCGACAAGATCGTGCCCGGCCTGCTGATCGGCGCGCTGGCATTCGGGCACCTGCCGGCGCTGTTCATCCCGGCCGGGCCGATGACGCCGGGCATTCCCAACAAGCTCAAAGCCGAGGTGCGCGAACGCTACGCCGCCGGCCTGGCCAGCCGCGAAGAGCTGCTCGAGACCGAGGCTGCGTCCTACCACGCACCGGGCACCTGCACCTTTTACGGCACCGCCAACTCCAATCAGGTGCTGCTCGAAGCGATGGGCGTGCAATTGCCGGGCGCGTCCTTCGTCAATCCGGGCACGCCGCTGCGCGCTGCGCTGACCCGCGCCGCCACCGAACGCGCGATGCGCATCACCGCACTCGGCAACGACTACCGCCCGCTCGGCCGGCTGATCGACGAGCGCGCGATCGTCAACGCGATTGCCGCGCTGATGGCCACCGGCGGCTCGACCAACCACAGCATCCACTGGGTCGCGATCGCGCGCGCCGCCGGCATCGTGCTGACCTGGGACGACATCGACCTGATCTCGCAGGCGGTGCCGCTGCTGACCCACGTCTATCCCAACGGCGAGGCCGACGTGAACCGCTTCGCGGCCTGCGGCGGCACGCCGTTCGTGTTCCGCGAACTGATGGACGCCGGACTGATGCACGACGACCTCATCACCGTCGTGCCCGGCGGCATGCGCGCGTATGCCGACGAACCGCGCCTCGACGGCGGCGCACTCAGCTATGCCCCGAGCATCGCCGACACCGCCGACGATCGCGTCGTGCGCCCGGTCGCACAGCCGTTCGAGTCGCAGGGCGGCCTGCGTCTGCTGCGCGGCAATCTCGGTCGCGCGCTGATCAAGACCTCGGCGGTCAAGCCCGAATACCGCCGCATCGAGGCGCCGGCCGTGGTCGTCGACACCCCGCAGGCGCTCAACAAGCTGCACGCGGCCGGCGCGCTGCCGCAGGATTTCGTCGCCGTGGTGCGCTACCAGGGGCCGCGCGCCAACGGCATGCCCGAACTGCATTCGCTGGCCCCGCTGCTCGGCATGCTGCAAAACCAGGGCCGCCGTGTCGCGCTGGTCACCGACGGCCGGCTGTCGGGCGCGTCGGGCAAGATCCCCGCCGCGATCCACGTCACCCCCGAGGCCGCGCGCCATGGTGCGATCGCCAGACTGCGCGAGGGCGACATCATTCTGCTCGACGCCGAGGCCGGCGTGCTCGAGGCGCGCGTCGACGCCGCCGAATGGGCCGCGCGCGCGCCGGCACCGAGCAGCGCGCCGCACGGCCACGATCTCGGCCGCAACCTGTTCGCGTTCAACCGCGCGATGGTCGCGCCGGCCGATCAGGGCGCACTGTCGATCTCTTGCGGTCCGCCGTCGCCAGACGGCGAGGGGGACGTGTGGCAGTACGACGCCGAATACGACCTCGGCCACGGCATCGCGGCCGCGGACGCGCCGCACGAGGCGAAAGATGCGTGATGCGATCCGGCACGGATCAATCCTCAAAAGAGCCCACGTTGTCCGCGAAGGACGCAAAAAACGCGAAGCAAAAGCGAGGTAGGGCAGATCAGCTCCGTCATCCCGGCGAAGGCCGGGATCGATCTTGATCTTTTCTGGTCCGCAGTCAAAAAAACCGAATGTATCCCGGCGTTCGCCGTTATGAAAATACGACCGGGTTTGCACGAACTCATTTCATCGGCGGCTTTCCTTCGCGTCTTTTGCGTCTTTTGCGTCTTTTGCGTCTTTTGCGTCTTTTGCGTCTTTTGCGTCTTTTGCGTCCTTCGCGGACTGTCTTGCATTCTCTTCAATACACCGCACCATCGCTGCCAGGAATCGCCGCATGACCATCGAACAACACCAAACCACCGCCGAACGTCTGCTGCGCGCCGCCGGCATCCTGCCGGTGGTCACCGTCGACAGCGTCGATCAGGCACTGCGCCTCGCCGACGCGCTGCTCGCAGGCGGATTGACCAGCATCGAACTGACGCTGCGCACGCCAGCTGCGCTCGCCGCACTCGCCGCGCTGAAAAAATCGCTGCCCAACATCGTGATCGGTGCCGGCACCGTACTCACGACCGAGCAGATGCGGCAATCGATCGATGCCGGTGCCGACTTCTTGGTCACCCCCGGCACGCCGCCGGCGCTCGCCGACGCGCTCGCGCTGGCAGCGATTCCGGTCGTGCCCGGCGGCGCGACGCCGAGCGAGTTTCTCGCGCTGATGGCGCGCGGTTTCCGCATCTGCAAACTGTTTCCGGCCAATGCGGTGGGCGGCCTCGCGATGCTGAAAGGCCTCGCCGGCCCATTGGCCGAACTCAAACTGTGCCCGACCGGCGGCGTCAGTGAATCGAATGCCGCGGAATTTCTCGCACAAGCCAACGTCGTCTGTGTCGGCGGCTCGTGGATGGTGCCGAAGGAGTGGCTGGCGGCTGGCGACTATGCGCGCGTGCGCGAAACCTCGGCAAAAGCCGCGGCACTCGTGCGCTCGATCGCCCGTCCGATGATCTAGCCCGGGCCATCAAGATGCGCCTGCCGTCCGTAGGAGCGCCCCATGGGCGCGATAAGCTGTACCGGTCATGCCCAATCGCGCCCATGGGGCGCTGCTACGGTTTGTTACTCAGAAGTCAGTAATTTAGAGAACATTTATCGCTCAAACATCACTTGTTTTTAGCCGTATCCATTGAAGATTTGTTCTTCAAATTTCGATCTTATGAGTAATGACCTCCGAGCAGGCGCTCAACTCGGAACGCCTGCGGCTCGCTAATATCGCGTGAGCAGCGTCGCTCATCGACGCCGACGGCGTTGAGCGGATGCGCTCAGGCGTGCTTAGCGTCCGCGTCCGTAGATCTGCACGCTGGTCGTACCGTCGGGGTTCCGCACGCGGCTGACCACTGCGCTGGGAAGTCGGTTACCGACACTGGACATGTATAGCGTTGTCCAATCTTCCGCATCTCCGCTGCTCGCAAAAGAGCCATCGATCCGGCACATCGAACTCTTGCAGTCGACGTCCAACTTGATGGGTGCAGCCATGTTAGAAACGATCTCCGGGAGACTAGAAATCTTTTGCAGTTCGACTTCTTTGCCCGGCGCCCATGTCGGATCGACCTTCTCGGCGTTGAACTGCGCGCTGACTTTAAGCCTAAGTTCTTCCGAGCGCTGTACGGAGCGTTTTCGCGCTTCGCTGCGCTGGGCCATATGGCGGCGCGCGGCCTGTTGTGCATCCGCTCGCGACAGCGGCTGTCGCCCCTGCGCATTCGCCGACGGGGCTGGGTTGCCGGCATTCGACGATTGCACGCCCATCGAGCTATCAACAGCCCCCGCACCGGTCATTCCGGACGCAACGTCGGATTGCCGCTGACGCATTACAAAAGTCACCACGAGCAGCACTACCACCACCGCCACCGCAACGACAAGGGGGACGTTCTTCTGCTTCCGAATCTGCTGACCGCTCATCGCTAGCCTCTTGGTTTTCGATCGATCGCCAACGCCTGGCAACGCGCGGTCGATGGCAAAAATCACTTCTTGAAATTGCCGCTACTGGCACCGACAGCGGTCGCGGGCCGTGGAATCGCAGCACAGAAAAATCACAAGTTTGCCGATTCTAAAAAACGAAAACGCCGATTATTCGGCGTTTTCGGTCGCGTAAGCACTTGTTGCCTGTGACGAGAATTTGCCTCTCACGCTGGCTTAGTTGGCTTCATCCCAGACCACTGTGGAATCATTGATGCTCACTCCCGGCGGCAGCGCGCAGCTGATGTTGATCAGGCTATCGAGCAGACCGCTTGGGACTTCCACGGCCTCCCAAGATGGATTGCCCTGCTGACCAGCCTCGATCACGGTCGTCTTGGCGATGTACTCGTTGGTACCTTCCTGGAAGCCGGACACGGCAACGCAAGTCAACTGAACCGTGTTAGCAGAGTTATTCGTGAAGAAGGTATCGAGGACGAGGATACCGTTCAGGGACGCGAAAGAATCAGCTTCATATGAGCAGGTGACGAAGGCGTTGGACGTGCCTTCGTTCTGCACGGCAAGTGGGCGCTTGTGCAGCGACTGATCAAATACAGGGCGCGCCGCCTGACAGCGAGCGGCAGGATTGGCGGCTGCGGAGTGCAACGTCTGCGCGGAGGCCGCGGAGCCATAGGCAGCGACAGCGGATGCCACAAGTACGGCAATACGAGTTGCGAGTTTCATGATCGTTGCGTCTCCTAGTGTGTGTGAGCGTCGACAGCTGGCTGGATTGGCCTCCAGGCGACCGTCGCAGAAT
>JBOHYD010000436.1:0-1959 GCA_050737635.1 Luteimonas sp.
GGAGACAGCGGCCGGGCCAAGCGCCGTGACGGTCACGCCGCCATAGGCTTTACGCCGCGGGCACCACACGGGCACCGTGCGGACTTTGGTTATCTTCATGTCGGGCGCTTCCCCAGGGCGTTTGACCAAGTGGTCGGAACTCTCTAATACTCTAACACCGAACAGGCGGAGTACAATGGCAAAAGCTTGGCCCAGTCCCGTGGTGCAGACCCTGCCCGACCAAGTCGCGCAGGCCATTCTTCAGCGCATCTCCACCGGAGATTTGCTGCCCGGCCACCGCCTGCCCGCGCAGCGCGAACTTGCGCAGTCCATGGGAGTCGGCCTAGCGGTGATCCGCGAGGCGGTGCAACGCCTACTGGCGCTCAATATCGTCGAATCGACCCACGGCAGCGGGACGGTGATCCGTCCATTCCGCTGGATGCCGTTGATCTACGACCCTGCGCTGTTTCATCTGGCGGTGCAGCGCATGGGCGTGCGTGATCTGTGGGAGGCTCGTCGCCTGCTGGAAGGACAACTAATTCGACTTGCCGCCGCGCGCGCGACTCCCGGAAACTTAGCGGCGATGCGGGCGGTACTGAAACGCGCGGATCCACTGCCGACGAGTTACGAGGCGAGCCAGGCGCTGAATCGCGAGTTTCATCTGGCGCTGGCCAGAGCGGCACAAAACTTGGTGCTGGAAGACCTCGTAGCGCCGTTGTTGGACGTACGCTTTGAGGGTACGGCGCATCGCTTCAGCCGCGAGCATTCGCGCCGCACCTGGGATGCCCATCATTCTATCTATCGAGCGGTTGCCGCACGCGATCTGCGCGCCGCCGACCGGGCGATTCAGCGCCATTTCCAAGTTGGGCCCATCGCACTTGCCGAGATCGACGCCCGCAGCCGCGCCATGGCGGCGGCACGTCGCGTGCGAAACAGGCGGGGTTAGGCGGCAGGCGGAAACGCGCGATGCTTCATTTCGACTCGATCATTGGCGACGCCCCGCTACTGCTGCTGGGAATCCCGCTGACGCTGAGCATCACGCTCGTTGCTTTCGCCGTTGGCACCGTCTTGGCATTGCCGATCGCGTTGACGCGGATCGCAAAAATTCCAATCGTGAGCGGGGTTACACTGGGCTGGATCGAATTTTTCCGCACCACTCCCCCGCTCATGCATATCGTCTGGGCCTACTATGCGCTGCCCGTCATCGCCGATATCCGCCTCGATGCGTTCACGGTCGTCGCCGGCGCACTTGCCTGCAGCACCAGCGCACAGATGGCCGAGATATTCCGTGCCGGCATTCTGGCGGTGCCGCGCGGTCAATGGGACGCAAGCCAAGTGCTTGGCCTGACCGCCTGGCAGCGTTTGTGGCGGATCGTGCTGCCACAGACATTGCGGCTGATCCTGGCGCCCTCGTGCAACACGCTGGTGAGCCTGCTCAAGCAATCCTCGCTGGCGGCCGTCATCGCGCTGCCCGAAGTCATGAATCGCGGCTGGATGCTGGCATCGCAGACATTCCGGCCGATCGAAGTGCTGACCATCGTCGCTATCATTTATTTCGTACTGACTTGGCCGCTGGTACTGCTCGCCTCGGCGCTAGAGCGCCGCAGCAGCCTGGCGTTCCACAGCGATTAGGCGATGCGCCCAAGCGGAGCAACGCCACCAAACGCGGGCTGTAGGGCCCGCTGAACAGGGAGTAAGGGGAATGCGTAAGCTGACAATTCTTGGGGCCGGTTTTGCCGCCTTTCTTGGCGTGGTTGCATCGTTGCCGGCCGCTGCACAAAGCGTGCTCGACGACATCAAGCAACGTGGCGAATTGCGTGTTGCCGGGGTGCTGTATCGCCCGCTGATTTCCAGCCGACCGAACGGCGAATATGTCGGCGTCGATGTGGAGGTGATGAAGCGCATGGCCGCCGATCTTGGGGTAAAGCTCAATATCCTGAATTCGGAATGGGCGACAGCCGTGGCGGGAATCGAAAGCAA
>JBOHYD010000437.1:0-7553 GCA_050737635.1 Luteimonas sp.
AAAACGCACAGGAAGTGCGTTTTTCAACAACCTGATAGGCGCGATAGGGCTTTGCCGGTAACGCCCATCGCGCCCATGGGGCGCTCCTACGGCGGCCACGCGAGCCATTTCGTGGCCATGCGGCGCACGGAACTGTCGGCGGTTCGGTCGCGCGCGAGATCGGCGATGTCGCGCCAGGCCAGCGCATGCGATTCGTCGCTGACCACGAAGGCCTCGTCGCCGCCGGCATGCACCACGTAGCGCACGTCGTAGTGCCAGTGCGCGGGCACGCCCTTGTGCTCGGGAATGCGGTGGCGGTCGAGGTCGAAGATCTCCGGCTCCACGCGCAGCTCGGACAGGCCTGATTCCTCCTCGGCCTCGCGCAGTGCGCTGCGCGCGAGGTCGCGGTCGCCGTCGGCATGGCCGCCGAGCTGCAGCCAGCGATCGAGTTTGCGGTGATGGGTGAGCAGCACGCGCGTGCCGCTGCGGTCGACCAGCCATGCCGACGCGGTGAAATGGCCGGCGAGGCGGTCGCGCAAGAACGGGTTTTCGCGATCGGCCAGTAGCGCCTCGAACGCCGTCACCGCGTCGGATTCGTGCGGCCAGCGCTGGCGATAACGGGCCAACGCACTCATCAATTGCTCGCTGCCGACCGGGCCGTCACCACGCATGTTGCATTGCATCACCCTGCCTCCTCATCGCGGATACGGCCCGTACCGAACAGTATCCGGCGCTTGTGCCGATGGCGAGCGCCCGGTAACGTCCGCGTTTGGATCATCCACGGCTGCCCGCGCATCGGCACTGCCGATGCACCGCGTCGATCGGCAATCACGCCGTTCAGACCACACAACCAAGGAGATAGATTGATGGCGAGTGCTTCCAGCGCAGGTTTCCTTGCACGCATCCTCGCTCGCAAGAGCGTCGAGCAGGTGCAGCGGGAGACCGAGACCAGCCAGCTCAAGCGCACGCTTGGGCCATGGAACCTGGTGTTCCTCGGCATCGGCTGCATCATCGGCGCGGGCATCTTCGTGCGCACCGGCAGCGCCGCCGCGCTGCATGCCGGCCCCGCGGTGCTGCTGTCGTTCATGGTTGCCGGCGCGGTCTGCGCGCTCGCCGGCCTGTGCTACGCAGAACTGTCCTCGACGTTGCCGGTGTCGGGCTCGGCCTACACCTACAGCTACACCACGGTCGGCGAATTTGCCGCGTGGATCATGGGCGCACTGCTGCTGCTCGAATACGGACTCGCCGCGTCGGTGGTCGCGGTCGGCTGGTCCGGCTATCTGGTCAGCCTGCTCGGCGACTACGGTTTGGTGATCCCTCCCGAACTCACCGGCCCCTATGGCCATGCGCTGATGCGCGACGGCGCCGCGGTGCTGGGTGCCGACGGCACGCCGCTCACCACTTTGTTCAATCTGCCCGCATTCCTGATCTGCTCGGCGATCGCGGCGCTGTTGGTGATCGGCGTGTCAGAGAGCGCCAAGGTCAACAACATCATCGTCGCGATCAAGATGACGGTGATCATCGCCTTCATCGTCATCGTCGGTTGGTTCGTGATCCAGAACTTCGGCACGCTGAAGGCCAACTGGGCTCCGTTCATTCCGCCGGCAGGCGGTGAAAAGGGCGAGTTCGGCTGGGGCGGCGTGTTCCGCGCGGCATCGATCGTGTTCTTCGCCTATATCGGTTTCGAGGCGGTGTCGACCGCGGGCCAGGAAGCCAAAAATCCGAAGAAGGACATGCCGATCGGTATCATCGGTTCGCTGGTGGTGTGTACGATCCTGTACATCCTCGTGTCGATCGTGATGACGCTGGTGGTCAACTACAAGATGCTCGACGTGCCCGATCCGGTCGCCGTCGCCGTCGACGCGCTTGGTCCGCAGTGGGGCTGGTTTGCGAAGACGATCAAGGCCGGCGCCATCATCGGCCTGACCTCGGTGATCCTCGTGCTGATGTACGGCCAAACGCGCATCTTCTACACCATGGCGCGCGACGGCCTGCTGCCGCGGATGTTCGCGACCGTGCATCCCAAGTTCAAGACGCCGTGGATCAATACCATCCTGGTCGGCCTGATGACGGCGTGTGCCGCGGCGTTCTTCGACATCAACACGCTCGGCGACATAACCTCGGTCGGCACGCTGGCGGCGTTCGCGATCGTCTGCCTGTCGGTGATCTGGCTGCGCAATACGCATCCGGAAATCCCGCGCGGGTTCCGCGTGCCGCTGTACCCGCTGCTGCCGGCACTGGGCATCGTCGCTTGTGCGGCATTGATCTTCACCGTCGAGAACCGCGTGCTGACCTTCTTCGGCTGGTATGTGCTCGCCGCGATCGTGCTGTATTTCGTGTACGGCATGCACAATTCGCAGTTGCACAAGAACCGTCCGCCGCTCGGCGGGCCGGACATGCCGGAGTTCAAGGAAAACCGCGCCGACCGCTGATCATCGCGGCGCTGTCGGCACACCCGATACCCGATGGCGCGGGTGTCCGAAGCGCTTTGATGGACCTGCGCGCCCCTGCACGGCCGGCATTTGATGCCGGCCGTGGCGTTTCTAGCCCACCGCGACCGATCCGATGACCACTGCAGCAAAGAAGATCGGCCCGGTGCTGGCGACGTTCGTCGTCGCCAACAACATGATCGGCTCGGGGTTTTTTCTGCTGCCGGCGACCTTGGCCAAGTCCGGCGGGGTCACCGCGATCGCATGGCTGGTCGGTACGGTGCTCGCCGTGGTGCTCGGCGGCGCGTTCGCGCGGCTGGCGCGTGAATATCCCGATCTGCAATCGCCCGACGACTACGTGCGCCCGGCGCTCGGCCGTGACATGGGATTTCTCGCCACCACGCTGTATTGGCTGTCGTCGTGGACGGGCAACAACGCGGTCGCAGTCGCCGCGTTCGGCTATCTGGTGCTGCTGCTGCCGATCGGCGACAGCCAGACCGTGCAGCTGGTCGGCCAGGTCGTGCTGATCTGGCTGATGTTTGCGCTCAACCTGCTCGGGCCGCGACCGATCGCGCGCGTTCAGTCGTTCTGCGTGGTATTCGGCCTACTGCCGGTGATCGCGGTGCTGACCGCGGGCTGGGCGAGCTTCGATGCCGACCTCTACCGCGCGGCGTGGAACGTCACCGAGCAGTCGGACGCGGCCGTAGTATTCAGCTCGTTGGCACCGATCTTCTGGGCCTTCGTCGGCCTCGAAACCGGCGCGATGGTCGCCGGCGTGGTCGCCGACCCCGACCGTAACGTCCCGCGCGCGACCCTCGGCGGCATCGCGATCGCCGGCGTGGTCTATCTGCTGTCGTCGGTGCTGATGATGGGCATCGTGCCGGCCAAGGAGATGGCGCTTTCGGGCGCACCGTTCGCGCTGGTGGCGGGAAAAATGTTCGGTGCCTGGGCGATCCCGGTGATCGCCGCGGCGGCAGCGCTCAAGGCCATCGGCACGCTCGGCGGCTGGATGCTGGTCTCCGGCGAATCCGGTGCGCGCGCCGCGCAGCGCGGGCTGCTGCCATCGGTGTTCGGCCGCGTCCGCGCCAACGGGTCGGCTGGCTGGGGGTTGTTCATCCTCACGCTGCTGATGACAGCGCTGGCGGTGCTCAGTTCCTCGGATTCTGTGAGCGAGCAGTTCGAGTTTTTGATTGGCATCGTGGTGATCCTAATGGTGATGGCCTACATCGCCGCCGGCCTGAGTTTGCTGCTCGGCACCCGCACAAAGCCCTCAGGTCCGCACGAACGCCTGCTCGGCATGGGCGCGCTGCTCGCCTGCGCGCTGTTGGTCTACGCCACGCCCGCAAAAACCCTGATCGGCGCGGCGATCGTCGTGTTGCTGGTCTGGGCGGCGTGGCGCGGCTTCGGGCGACGGCGTGTCGAGTGAAAGCGCTTGGTCCGCGAAAGGCGCGTAGGAAAAACCGAATATCCGTTGAAAAAGCGCAGTTCCGGCCGCGATCGCGAGTCCGATAAACCCGACGGCGCGGTACCTGAATCTTTTGCCTTTCCTGCGCGCCTTTCGCGTCATTCGCGGACAACCTGCCTCTTTCATGCCCCCGCGCTAGAATCCGCGCATGACCACCGCCCTGCCCTACGACTCCCGCCGCCTCTGCGAACTCGCCGGCGAAATTATCGTCAATGTCCGGGAGTTGTCCGCGCTCGGCTGGACACCTGCGACCAGCAGCAATTTCTCGCGACGGCTTGACGACCGCTTTGCTGCGATCACCGTCTCCGGCCGCGACAAAGGCAAGCTGAAGGAATCCGACATCATGGTCGTCGACTTCGACGGACACGCCGTCGGCAGCGAGCACCGGCCGTCGGCGGAAACCCTGCTGCACACGCAGTTGTACGCGCGCTTCGCGGAGATCGGCTGCGTGCTGCATACCCATTCGCGCGCGCAGACCATCGCCTCGCGGCTGTACGCCGGCATCGGCCACGTCCGGCTCGAAGGCTACGAGCTGCTAAAGGCCTTCCACGGCAATACCAGCCATGAAGACCGCCTCGACCTGCCGGTGCTGCCCAACACCCAACACTTGCCGACGCTGGCCGCACAAGTCGACGCGCTGCTCGATACCGATGCGATGTGGGGCTATCTGATCGACGGCCACGGCCTGTACACCTGGGGCCGCGACATGGCCGAGGCGCGCCGGCATCTGGAAGCCTTCGAGTTTCTGCTGAATTGCGAACTGGAACTGCGCAAGCTGCGTTCGCATTAGCACGAGATAGCCAAAAGTTATCCTCGCCGGTCATCCCAGCGCACGCTGGGTCCAGCATTGACATTGCCGTTGACGCTTTCGCTTGGAATGACAGAGCATCGACATGCTTTCCGGCATGCACCGGGATGAGGGTCCTTGCGTCTGCGCGCGGTGATTGCACACTTGAATCACCATGTTCCAGCACGCACATCGGGGTCTCAGGCAACGCCTGCTAGCATTTTGACGCATAGCCCACGCCGAGGCCCCCGCCATGAGCCGACTCCGCATCTTCCCCGATACCGCACCCGACGCGCCCGCCTTCGACAGTAGCGACGCTGACGCCATCGCGCGCGCGCTGGGCACGATCGGCGTGACCTTCGAGCGCTGGCACGCCACGCAACCGATCGCCGCCGGTGCCACGCCCGACGAGGTGATCGCCGCGTACAAATCCGACATCGACCGGATCACAGCCGAGCGCGGCTTCACCACGGTCGACGTGATCAGCATCGCGCCGGACAACCCCAAGCGCGACGAGCTGCGCAAGAAGTTTCTCGACGAACACTTTCACAAGGAGGACGAAGTCCGGTTTTTTGTCGCCGGCTCGGGATTGTTCACGCTGCACGTCGACGACAAGGTCTACGAGATCGAATGCGTGAAGGACGACCTGATCGCGGTACCCGACGGCACCACGCACTGGTTCGACATGGGCCCTGCGCCGGAGTTCGTCGCGATCCGTTTCTTCGAGCAGCCCGACGGCTGGATCGGCCACTTCACCGGCAGCGACATCGCGCAGAAATTTCCGCGCTACAGAGAACCCTGAGGTAGGAGCGCCCCATGGGCGCTCCTACAATCCTTAGCATGACAATCCAGACCATCCTCACCGACATCGAAGGCACCACGAGCAGCATTTCCTTCGTCAAGGACGTGCTGTTTCCGTATGCGCGCAAGCGGCTGCCGGGCTTTGTGCGCGAGCGCGGCGGCGAGCCGGAGGTGCGGCGCTGGCTCGACGCGGTGGCGATCGAACAGGGCGCGATTTGCAGCGACGACGACGTCATCGAAACGCTGCAGGGCTGGATCGACGAAGACCGCAAGCACACCGCGCTCAAGGCGCTGCAAGGCATGCTGTGGGCCGACGGCTACCGCGACGCGGATTTCAGCGCACACATCTATCCCGACGCCGTCGAAGCGCTGCGGCGCTGGCACCGAGCCGGCCACGCGCTGGCGGTATATTCCTCCGGCTCGGTCGCGGCGCAAAAACTGTTCTTCGGCAACTCCGACGCCGGCGACCTGCTGCCATTGTTCTCCGCCTTCTTCGATACCGAGGTCGGCGGCAAACGCAAAGCCGCGAGCTATGCGCGTATCGCGGAGTCGATGGATCGCCCGCCGGGCGAGATTCTGTTTTTGTCCGACGTGGTCGCCGAACTCGACGCCGCGCGCGAGGCCGGCCTGCGCACGATGCTGGTCGACCGCCGCGAGGACTATCCCGAGCCGCGCACCGCAGGCGCGCGCAACGGCCACCCGCGTGTGGAATCCTTCGCCACGATCGACATCGAATGACTCGGGGTCAAGCGACACGGCACGGTCGTCGGCGGGCTCGGACTTGCCGAATAACACCTCGCACCAGCACTGGCATAGCGCGATGAAACATGCACGGATGAAACGTGCCGGTGCTGTGTGTTGCTTCGCGCTCGCAGCGCTGATCGCCGCGGTGTCGCCGTCATCTTCCGCCGATGCCGACGCCACGCTCGCCGCGCGCGACCATCGTCTGCTCGATGCCGCCTTCGCCGCGATGCCGGCGCAGCGCCCGGGGCGGTCCGACCTGTACGTGGTCGGGTTCGCCGGCGACGGCCACGAGGACGTGTTCCGCAACGAAGTGCTCTATCTCGACGTGCTGATGTCGACGCGGTTCGATGCGCGCGGCCGTGTGGTGACGCTGGTCAACCACGCCGGCAGCCTCGGCGCGACGCCGCGGCCGCTGGCGACGCTCGACAACCTGCGCGGTGCGCTGGCGCGGATCGGCCGGGCGATGGATCGCGACCAGGATCTGCTGCTGCTGTTCGTGACCACCCACGGCACGTCCGATCACAAACTCGTACTGCAACTCTACCCGCTGATTGAGGGCGCGCTGACGCCTGAGCAACTCCGCGCCGCGCTCGACGACGCCGGCATCCGCCATCGCGTGCTGGTGGTGTCAGCCTGCTATGCGGGCGGCTTCGTGCCCGCGCTGCGCGGCCCCGACACGCTGGTGATCGCTGCCGCGCGCTTTGATCGCACCTCGTTTGGCTGCGGCAGCGAATCGGCGGCGACATATTTCGGCCGCGCCTGGATGATCGAGGGCCTCAACCGCAGCACCAGCTTCATCGCCGCCTACGATTACGCCACGCGCCGCATCGCCCAGCGCGAGCGCGCCGAAGACTACGAACCATCGCTGCCGCAGATCGCGGTGGGCGCGAACATCGGCAGGCGGTTGCGGGATTGGGAGGCAACGCTCTCGAAGACCGCCGCGGTGCCTTATCCGTACGTTGAGAAGCCCGATTGACGGCAGCGGACACCGGCCTCGTTTGAAGCAATCGTCGGGCCCTCTCCCGCTTCTGGGAGAGGGCCGCGCGCAGCGCTGAGAGAGAGCTCGGCTTTGGATACTGTGATCGGTCAAACACTGCGCTGGTGCAATGCTGTTTCCAGGTCGTTAAGTCCTAACCCCCGCGCACGCAGCAGCACCAGCAGGTGGTAGGCGAGATCCGCGGCCTCTGCGAGCAATTCGGCATCGTTCTCGGCAACCGCCGCCAACGCCGTCTCCACGCCCTCTTCGCCGACCTTCTGCGCAATCCGGCGCACGCCTTGCGCGAATAACTTGCTGGTGTAGCTGCCCTCCGGTCGCTCGCGCTCGCGCGCCTCGATCACCCGATCGAGG
>JBOHYD010000438.1:0-7944 GCA_050737635.1 Luteimonas sp.
ACCGGACGCGTCCTTGCAGACGTCGCGCACGAGGTCGTCGTCGGCGCCGATCACCGCGGCCATCGCACCGATGCCGTTGGGCGAGGCGTCCTGCATCAGCTGGCCGCGGATGCGCACCAGATGCGCGGCGTCGCGTAGCGACAGCGCGCTTGCCGCGACCAGCGCGGCGTATTCGCCAAGGCTGTGGCCGGCGAGCATTGCCGGCTGCGCGCCGCCCTGCTGCCGCCACACGCGCCACACCGCGATGCCGGCGGCGAGCAGCGCCGGCTGCGTGTACTCGGTGCGGTTGAGCTGCGCTTCCGGACCGCCTTGCGACAGCGCCCAGAGGTCGATGCCGGCACCGTCGGAGGCTTCCGCGAAGGTCTCGCGGACGATCGGGTGCTGTTCGGACAGCTCCGCGAGCATCGCGACGGACTGCGAACCCTGGCCGGGAAACACGAAAGCAAGCCGGGAATCGGGAGTCGGAAATCGGGAATCGTCGGTTCGCTCGCTCTGGTTATCAGCAGATACGTTCATCGCGTTGTTTCGTCACTTTTCATGGCAAGCCGCTCAAATCCGGGAATCGCTTTGACGATTCCCGATTCCCGGTTTTCAACAGCCGAATGGCTGGTCTTCCCGATTCCAATCTCTAGTAACGCAGCAGCGCCGAGCCCCAGGTGAAGCCGCCGCCGAAGGCTTCCAGCAGCAGCAACTGACCGCGCTGAACGCGGCCCGAGCGCACTGCCTCGTCGAGCGCCAGCGGTACCGATCCCGACGAGGTGTTGCCATGCCTGTCGACGGTGACGATGACCCGTTCCATCGGCATGTCGAGTCGCTTGGCGGTGACTTCGATGATGCGCAGGTTGGCCTGGTGCGGGATCAGCCAGTCGATATCGTGACGGTCGAGGCCATTGGCCTCGAGTGTTTCTTCGACCACCGCATCCAGCGCCTTGACCGCGTGCTTGAACACGTCGCTGCCCCGCATCTTGATGCGCACGCCGGCGTTGGGTTCGTCGCTCTTGAAGCCGGTCGACACGCCGACCGGGTTCCACAGCAGCTCTTTTTTGCCGCCATCGGCATGCAAATGGGTGCTGAGGATGCCGGTCTCGCTATCGGCCTTGAGCACCACCGCGCCGGCGCCGTCGGCAAACAGCACGCAGGTGGCGCGCTCGCTCCAGTCGACCATGCGGGTGATGGTTTCCGCACCGACCACCAGCACGGTCTTCGCGGCGCCGGACTGGATGAATTTGTCGGCCACGGTCAGCGCATAGATGAAGCCTGAGCACGACGCGTTGACATCGAACGCAGCGCAGCCGTTGGCACCGAGCCGGTGCTGCAGCAGGCAGGCGGTGGACGGAAAGATCAGGTCCGGGGTGGTCGTGCCGAGCACGATCAGGTCGATCTCCGAGGCATCGACGCCGGCGGCCTCCAGCGCGCGCACCGAGGCATGGAAGGCGAGGTCGCCGGTGGTTTCGCCCTCGGCGGCGATGTGGCGCTGGCGGATGCCGGTACGCGCCACGATCCACTCGTCGGTGGTGTCGACGATCTTCGACAGGTCGTCGTTGGTCAGCACCTTGGCAGGCAGGTAACTGCCGGTGCCGGCGATGCGCGCGTAGATACGCGACGCATTCGGAACGGAGTCGCTCATCGGTTGGCTCATCTCAAGGATGCTGATGTGGACGGCGCAGCACCATGACCGATGGTCATCGGTGCAAAGCCGTCGTGCCGGTCATGGCGCGGTTCGCGTGCCGATACGCAGCGACGGCGAAGCGCGGTTCGGGCCGTCCGGCGCACCGGGCGACCCACTGCAATCAGTCTTCCTCGACAGCCGAGACCTTCGGCTGAATGACCTGCTTGCCCCGGTAGTAGCCGTCGGCGGTGATGTGGTGACGCAGGTGAGTCTCGCCCGAGGTCGGGTCGGTGGCCAGCTGCTTGGCGGTCAGCGCGTCGTGCGAACGACGCTGGCCACGACGGGCCGGGGAAACGCGGGATTTCTGCACTGCCATGGGACTTGCTCCAGCTCTTGATCGTGATGTGCCGATACGCGGAACTGTCTGCGGATCGACGGCGTTGGCGGATATTGCAATGGATCGGTGTCGCGTTTGGTGTCGCGTGTCGCTAATGCTTCTTCAATACCGCCAGCGCCGAGAACGGATTGGCGCGCGTTTCTTCGTCGGCGGTCACCGGCCAGTCGCGCTGCACCGCGTCCGAACCCGGCATGACCGGCACCACCGGAATCGCCAGGATCAGCTCATCCTCAATCAGTTCCGCCGGCCGCAGCTCGCCGTCCTCGGCCAGCAGCAGCGCCTCGTAGCCTTCCGGCAACGCCGCGTCGTCGGCCTCGTCGCGGATCAGCCCGAGCCGCTGCACGATCCGCACCGGGTACAGGAAGCGCTGCAACGACCGCTGGCACTGCAGCGGCAGCGCGGTGTCGATGCGCAGTTCCACGTAAGCTACCGTCAGTGCGTCGCGATCGAACTCCAGCGCGAACGCTACCTCGCCATCGCAATCGACCAGCTGGTCGGCCAGTCGCGGCATCGCTGCCAGCGGCAGCCGGCCCTCGAAGACACGCCGGGCCGCGACCATGCGCCAAGCATCGAGCAGTTCGGGCACGTCGGCGGACATAAGCGCCGGAATGTTAGGGATCGGCCCCGCCGCTGTCAAACCCGTTCGACCGGCCTGTCCGGCGGCGGCGCGCGGATTTGCCCCCGCGTGTCGGTGCACGGCAGACTGCCGGTCCACCCCGCCGGCACCGCCCTTGTCATCGATCCCCGTCCTCGCGCTGGCTGCGGCAGTGGTCCTGGGTGCTTGGGCGCTGGCAATCCTGCGCCGCCGCCTCGCCGGACGCCGTCACCAGCGTCATCATGCGATCGCCGTCCTGCTCGACGCCGCCGACCAACTCGAGACCCGCCTGCGCGATGCGCGCAGCGAAATCGAGGCGATCGCCGGCGACGAGCACGATCCCGTGCGCGCCGGCCTGCAGGAAATGCTGCGCCAGCGGCTGTGGCTGCAGCAGCACGGCGACCGCGCATCGCTGCAGCAGTTGCATTCGGTCAGCGCCTCGATCGTCGCCGCGCGCGCGCGTATCGACCAGCAGCTGCTGCAGATCGAACGCGCCCGCGCCTCGCTACACTGACCGCCTGCCGACACGGCCATCACGATGCGGCTGATCCTCGCCTCCACGTCGACCTACCGCCGCGAGCTGCTCGCACGGCTGCGGCTGCCGTTCGACATCGCGCGCCCGGACGTCGACGAATCGTCGCGGCCTGGCGAAGCACCTGTCGATCTGGCACAGCGGCTGGCCTCGGCCAAGGCCGCCACGATCGCCGCCGATCACGGCGATGCCTGGGTCATCGGCTCCGACCAGGTCGCCGAGCTCGACGGCCGCGCGCTCGGCAAGCCGGGCGGGCGCAAAGCTGCGATCGCCCAGCTGCGTGCGATGTCGTCGCGCACGGTCGCGTTCCGCACCGCGGTGTGCGTGCGCCACGGCGACGGCCGCGTGTTCGCGGCGATCGACCACACGCAAGTGATGTTTCGCGCGCTTTCGGATCAAGAGATCGCGCGCTACATCGACGCCGAGCCGTCATTCGACTGCGCCGGCAGTTTCAAGTGCGAAGGCCTCGGCATCGCGCTGTTCGACGCGATCGACTCGAACGACCCGACCGCGCTGATCGGCCTGCCGCTGATCGCGACGGCGGGTTTGCTGCGCAAGGCGGGATTCGCGGTGCCGTGACCCAAGGCCGACTTGGTCCGCGAAGGTCGCGAAAGTAGTAATGCGCAGCATCAAAAAGCTTGTCCGCAAATGACGCATAAAACGCGAAGGAAAGCGGGGAGCTAATGCACAGCTCACGGCTCTCCTTGCGCGTACTTCGCGTCATTCGCGGACCCGCTTTTCTCGAGTCCCGAGCCCGCGCTATTTCACCGTTACCGGCTGCTCGCTCCAGATCTCGACGCTGCCGTCACGGCCGTGCAAGCGCAGGCCGAGCCAGTGGCGGCCGCGCGGCAGCTCCGAGGCATCGACGCGCGCGCGGAAACCGACGTTCGGGTGCCGCGGATCGCTAGAGATCTTCCAGTACGCCGCCGTGCCTGGGCTCGGCAGGCCATAGTCGGCGTCAGCGACCTTGCGGCCGTCGAGCAGCACCTCGACGCGCTCGATGCCGACGCCGTCCTTGAACGCCCAGCCGCTGATCGCGAACGTACGCCCGAGCGTCGATCCCGACACCGGCGCGTCGAACCACGCCATCGCCGGGGCCACGCAAGGTTTGCCCGGGTCGCGTGCGCTGCCGTCGAACGCAAACAGCAGCGTGCGCTGCGCGCCGTGGTCGACGTTGAGTACCTGCGGCGGCGGCAGCGGGCCAAGTCGCGCGCACAGATCGTGATAGCGGCGCAGCAGCAGGCGATATTCGACGTCGCTCGCGCCGATCACCAGCAGCACCGGCGCATCATTCCAGTCGCCGCCGTCGCGGTGCAATCCCCACAGCCGCAATTGCGGCGCGCGGCCATGAAAGCGGTTGAGCGGATGGTCGAGCACGCCGATGTCGGGATCGTTCAGCGCGAAGCCGAGCTCGGCACCGATCTTGAAATTGTCAGCGACGATGCGGGTGCCCGCCGGCATCGCGTCGCGGCGCGCGCGCACTGCGTCGGCGAGCCGGTCCCAGCCGGCGAAATTGGACGGATACCATTTCAGCGCAGCGGATCTTTCACGCACAGACGGCAGCGACACCGCCACGTAATAGCCGAGCACCGACACCAGCCCGAGCGCGGCCAGCGTCCACGTCGCGCGCTGCAACCGGCGCGGCCAGGTCGCCAGCAGGGCGGGCAGCAGCGGTAGCAGCGCGAAGTAAGCCGGCAGCGGCCAGTGGAAGCTCACGCGCTGGGTATCGGCGAAGAAACCGAGCGCGAAAAAACCCGCCAGCAGCAATGCGCCGAGCCACGCCAGATAGCGACGCGGCTCGCTGGCAGCGCTGCGGTCGCGCCACGCCGCACCGAGCAGCGCGGCAAACAGCAGCGGCGTCGCCAGCAATGCTTGGATCGCGATGAACACGATGCCGTCGGCATGAAAAGTCCACGGGTGCCGGTCGACCAGCTGGAAACGCAGACCGGCCTCGGCGTTGTGCATGTTCCAGGCGAGCAACGGCGTCCACGCCGCCGCACCGAACACGATCGCGATCCACACCCGCGGATCGGCGAGGACCTGACGGCCGCGCGGCAGCATCAACAGTACGACAGCACCGACGCCGATCACCGCGATGAAGCGGTAATGGCTGAACGCGCCGATCGCCAGCGCGATCGCCAGCTGCGAGGCCGCCGGATAGCTGATGCCGCGCAGCAGCCGTGCGCCGGCATCCACGCACAGCAGGGTCGCCAGCGCCATCGGCGCATCCGGCAGCGCCAGCAGGCCGAGCGTGCCGGCCAGCGGCAGCAGCAGCGTCGCGATACCGGCGATCCAGCCGCTGCGCGCATCGCACTCGCGCGCGGTGATGCCGACCACCAGCCACGGCAGCAGCGCGGCGATCGTGAGAAACGGCAAGCGCAGCGCGAGCACATGGTGGCCGAACACGGCTTCGCCGATGCCGATCAACCAGGCTGTCAGACCGGGCAGGTCGGAATACGCCCAGGCCAGATGGCGGCTCTCCTGCCAATAGAACGCCTCGTCGACAAATAACGGCAGGTGCGCGGCCATGGCCGTCTTCAGCAGCGTCACGCCTGCCCAGAGCGCGATGAAGATCGCGCGCATCGTTTGCTGGTTCCGCATCCGGCCGCAACCTCGCTACACTCGAATCAAACCAGTCGTATCACCCTCTGGAGCCGCGTCATCAGCATGTCCGCAACGTCCGCAAGCCGCGCCATGCTAACCGACGACTTGCGCGATGCCGTCAAGCGCGCGCAGGCGCAGGTCAACACGCTGGTGCTCGGCAAGCCGCACGAGGTGCGGCTTGCGTTCGTCGCGCTGCTGTCTGACGGTCATCTGTTGATCGAAGACCTGCCCGGTCTCGGCAAGACCACGCTCGCGCATGCGATGGCGGCGACGCTGGGCTTAGGCTTCCAACGCGTGCAGTTCACCTCCGATCTGCTGCCGTCGGACATCGTTGGGGTGTCGGTATTCGATGCCCAGGCGCGGCGCTTCGAGTTCCATGCCGGGCCGGTGTTCGCGCATGTGCTGCTCGCCGACGAGATCAACCGCGCGCCGCCGCGCACGCAGAGTGCACTGCTTGAGGCGATGGCCGAGCATCAGGTCACCGTCGACGGCACCACGCATCCGCTGCCCAATCCGTTCTTCGTGATCGCTACGCAGAATCCGGTCGATCTCGCCGGCACCTATCCGCTGCCGGATTCGCAGCTCGACCGGTTTTTGCTGCGGCTCACGCTCGGCTATCCCGGCGAGGACGCCGAGCGCGCGCTGCTCGCCGGCGTCGACCGTCGCGATTTGATTGCACAAGTGACTCCGGTGCTGGCCGATCGCGATGTCGTGCAGCTGCGCCAGGCGGTCACCGCGGTGCATGCCAGCGACGCGCTGGTCAACTACGTGCAAGCCTTGCTCGCGCGCAGCCGTCGCCATCCCGGCGTGCGCGTCGGTCTGTCGCCGCGCGCCGGCATCGCGCTGCTGCGCGCCGCGCGCGCGTATGCGCTGCTGCTCGGCCGCAACTATGTGCTGCCCGAGGACGTGCAGGCGCTGTTCGCAGCGGTCGCCGCACACCGGCTGGTTGCCGATGCCGATGCCGGCGAGGACCACGTGCTGGCCAAGGCGATCCTGCATGGCGTGCAAGTCGATTGACGGCGAGCAGGGTGTTGGAAAACACCCTGCTAAGGCTTCTTCGAGTTCGAGGCCTGGCTGCACGCTGACGTGCCGCGCGTGGCCTGCGGGGCGTGCGCCAAGACCACCCAATTGCCCGTGCCGTGCGCGCATGCGGGCTCGGGCTCGACGGCCGCCTTTGTGGCCTCGGCCTTGGCAACTGTCTCGTTCCACACGAAACGGCATGGAGCCCTTTTCTTCCAAGCCAGGCCCTACGGCAACATGCAGTTCCAGTCAGAGACTGTCGAATGCGCTGCGATATGGTCCTTTACGGTAACGACCGGCGCAACCCAAAGCTCGTTCCCGCGCGTGCGCAAATAGTTGATTATTTGGGTATATGCCGTCTGACTCACCGAATTGCCGTCTCCAGAATCACCAAGCGAATGAAAGACAAGTACTGTCCAGGTGCCATTCGCGATGCCATTGTCGATAGCTGACTTTGCTTGGTTAAATGCAGTTATATTATCTCCTGATATTGATACGCCACTTATATAAAAACGACGACTCATCACCTCACTTGGGTTGTTCTCGCCACTACCGACAATGCGTGCCCCGCTCACAGAATTGGACAAGAGAGCCGCATACTCACACGCACCCACTTGTTTACCCAGAACGGAATCCTGAGGGCCTACAATGAAATTACCCTGCGGGTAGGCGTAGGTGTGATCAACTGGCGTCATTGAGAAAATATTGCTCAGCAGCCACGACTCCATTTCCAAAACGTCACCGGCGACTTGCTGCCATGTCTTTTCAGATAGTGTTTGGTTGCTCCAGTGACTGTATGAATGGTTTCCAATTTCATGCCCGCGCTGAAAGGCGCTCCTCCAAGAAGCTGCACTGGTAGCGACGACGGGCAGCCCCTGCGCCGACAGGTAAAATGTTCCTCGAAACCGTATGACTCCAGGATACTTGCTTGGGTTAACTGAGTTGGCCAACCATCGTCGGCTGATATGCTTACTGCGCTCCTCGCTTGGTTGGGCCACTGAACTGCTGTGGCCGCTTGCGTAAAGAGGAGCGCGACGATAAAGAGAGCTGCTGCGCGAACATGAACCGCCCCGGGATTTGAGGAGGCTTCAACTCTTGAGAAGATGAAGCCATGAACAAGTCGAACAAGTTTTCCCCAGAAGTACGTGAACGTGCGGTGCGGATGGTGCAGGAGCATCGAGGTGAGT
>JBOHYD010000439.1:0-4873 GCA_050737635.1 Luteimonas sp.
CACGGCAAGGCTGGCCCGGCAGTCTGGAAAGCATGTCCGAGCCTGTCAACTCGATCGCAGCCATGCGCGTTGACGGTGCTGCCGCTCATGGCGTCCTTGCTGGCGTCGATCGCGGTGCTGCGCTGCCGCCGCGACTCGTCGGCCTGCGCGATGCGCCGCGCGCGGTGCACGGCTGGATCGATGCCTTGAGCGCGCTGCTCTGGCCGTCGCGCTGCCTGGTCTGCCGCGAGGCCGGCGTCGCCGGCCGCGACCTGTGCCCGGCCTGCGCAGCGGCGCTGCCGTGCAACCGCAGCGCCTGCGTGCGCTGCGCGATTCCATTGCCGGGGCCGGTGCCGGGGATGCCGTTCGACGGCGAGCGCATGGTCAGCGTACGGACCTGCGGCGACTGCCTGTCGCGGCCGCCGCCGCTCACTGCGACCCACGCCACCTTCGTCTACGGCGCGCCGATCGACGGCCTGCTGTTGCGCTTCAAGTTTCACCAGGACCTCGCCGCCGGCCGCGTGCTGGTGCAGCGGATGCTCGACGCCGCCGGATCGCTGCCGGGCCTTGGCGCGGACGACGCGCGCGCCGACGCGCTGATCCCGATCCCGCTGCATCGCGCGCGGCTGCGCCAGCGAGGCTACGACCAGGCACTCGAACTCGCGCGGCCGCTGTCGCGCGCGCTCGGCATTGCGCTGCGCGATGACCTGCTGCGCCGCCACCGTGCGACGCAGCCGCAGTCGAGCCTCGACGCCACGCAGCGCCGCCACAACGTGCGCGGTGCGTTCGTGGTCAGCAAGCGCCCGGCCGATGTCGGATCGCTGCCCGCGTACGTCGTGCTGATCGACGATGTGATGACCACCGGCGCGACCCTGCACGCCGCCGCCGTCGCGTTGCATCGCGCCGGCGTCGCCCGCGTCGATGCCTGGGTCTGCGCACGGGTGCCGTGAGGTGCCCTGCAAGTCCCGCCGGCGCAGACCGCCGCCCGGTCGCGGCTTCGGCCGCTCCCGACAACCGCACGCGTCCGGATCGCCGCGCTACTGCCTCGCGCCCTCGCGCTGCAGTTTGCGGATCTGCGCCTCGACCGCGACGATCGCGGTCATGTTGACCACGCGGCGCGGAGTGCTGGCCGGGGTCAGCACGTGCGCGGGCTGGTCGATGCCCATCAGGATCGGGCCGATGGCGACGCCGTCGGTCATCACTCGCACCATGTTGTAGGTGATGTTGGCGGCATCCAGGTTGGGCATCACGAACAGGTTGGCGCGGCCTTCGAGGGTGGTGTTGGGGAACATGCGCTCGCGCAGCGCCGCGTCCCATGCGGTGTCGCCCTGCATCTCGCCGTCGACGTTGAGCCTGGGCATGCGCCGGCCAAGGATTTCGCGCACCTTGCGCATCTTGGCGGCGGAGGCGTTGTCGTGGCTGCCGAAGTTGGAATGCGACAGCAGCGCGACGTTCGGCTCGATGCCGAACAGCTTGAGCCGGTAGGTCGCCTGCAGCGTGCTTTCGGCGATCTGCTCGGCGGTCGGGTCGAGTTGGACGTGGGTGTCGAGGAAGAACCAGATGCCGTGGTCGTTGATCACCGCGGTCATCGTCGAGGTGCCCTGCACGCCGGGATCGAGGCCGAACACGCTGCGCAGGTAGCCGAGCTTCTTGTGGAAGCGGCCGACCAAGCCCGAGATCAGCCCGTCGGCCTCGCCGCGTTCGACCATCAGCGCAGCGATCAGAGTCGGTCGCGAGCGCAGCAGGTTTTTGGCGGCATCGGGGGTCACGCCGCGACGTTCGGTCAGCGCGTGGTACTGGCGCCAGTAGTCGTTGAAACGCGGATCGTCATTGATGTTGGTGAGCTCGAAATCCTCACCCACGCGCAGACGCAAGCCCAAGCGCTGGATGCGCGCCTCGATCACGTCCGGACGGCCGATCAGGATCGGCCATGCAAGCTGCTCGTCGACGATGGTCTGCACCGCGCGCAGCACGGTTTCCTCTTCGCCCTCGGCGTACACCACACGCTGGCGGTCGGCGCGCGCGCGCTCGTAGACCGGCTTCATCACCAGGCCGCTGCGGTGGATGAACTGGCCGAGTTTTTCTTTGTACGCCGGCACGTCGGTCAACGGCCGCAGCGCGATGCCGGACGCCATCGCGGCGTGCGCGACGGCCGGCGCGAGAACCATCAGCAGGCGCGGATCGAACGGCCGCGGAATGATGTAGTCGGCACCGAACACCGGCACCTCGCCGCCGTAGGCGCTGCCGAGGTCGGACGATTCCATGCGCGCGAGCTTGGCGATCGCGCGCACGCAGGCGAGTTTCATCGCCTCGTTGATCTCGGTCGCGCCGACATCGAGCGCGCCGCGGAAGATGTACGGGAAGCACAGCGCGTTGTTGACTTGGTTCGGATAGTCCGAGCGGCCGGTGGCGATGATGCAGTCCGGGCGCACCGCCTTGGCCGCCTCGGGCAGGATTTCCGGGTACGGGTTGGCGAGCGCGAGGATGATCGGCCGGTCGGCCATCGTCGCGACCATCTCCGGCTTAAGCACACCGCCGGCGGACAGGCCGAGAAAGACGTCGGCATCAGCGACGATGTCGGCCAAGGTGCGCTTGTCGGTGTCGCGCGCGTAGCGCTGCTTGTCCGGATCCATATGGCCGCGGCCGGTATGCAGCACGCCGTCGCGGTCGACGGCGAGGATGTGCTCGGGCCGCATGCCGAGCGCGACCAGCATGTCGAGACAGGCGATGCCGGCGGCACCGGCACCGGAGGTGGCGAGCGTCACGTCCTCGATCTTCTTGCCAACCACTTCGAGCGCGTTGAGCACCGCCGCGCCGACGATGATCGCGGTGCCGTGCTGGTCGTCGTGGAACACCGGGATATTCATCCGCTCGCGCAATTTGCGCTCGACGATGAAGCACTCCGGCGCCTTGATGTCCTCGAGGTTGATGCCGCCGAAGGTCGGCTCCAGCGACGCGATGATCTCGACCAGCTTGTCAGGATCGCGCTCGTCGATCTCGATGTCGAACACGTCGATGCCGGCGAACTTCTGGAACAACACGCCCTTGCCTTCCATCACCGGCTTGCCGGCCAGCGGACCGATGTCGCCGAGGCCGAGCACCGCGGTGCCGTTGGAGATCACCGCAACCAGATTGCCGCGCGCGGTCAGCGTGCTGGCGGCATTGGGGTCGGCGACGATCGCCTCGCAGGCGTAGGCCACGCCCGGCGAATAGGCGAGTGCGAGGTCACGCTGGGTGACCATCGGCTTGGTCGCGGTGACCTTGATCTTGCCGAACGGCGGCAACTGATGGTAGTCGAGCGCGGCCTGCTTAAAATCATCGGCCAAGTCGGGGGTTCCGGACGGAGTGTCGGGCATCGGGGCAGTTGGCGAGACGGGGCGTCGATTCTAGCCGCATTCGGCAAAACGCCCTTTGCGCAGCGCGCAATGTCGATTCACCGGTGCTATGTGCTGTGCGTGCTGACCCCGTGGCAGTGCATCGTTCAGCCGTCGAGCATCGGCGCCATGTCGTCGACCTGATCGAGCCGGATGCGGTTGGCGAACAGCGAAAACGCCAGCATTCCGGCCAGTCCATTGGCGCGCAACACCCACTGCGGCAGCCAGCGCGGCGGCAGCAGCACGCCCGAGTCGAACAGCGGCTCGAAGCGCTGCACGTCGCCGAGCGTCATCTTGCCGGCAAACAACAGCCGGCACTGGCGCAGCTTGCCCTGGCGCAGCGCCCAGCGGAAAAACGTGTGCACGCCGATCAGCCCGCGCAGATACACCGCGTCCTTGGTGAACGCATGGCCGCCGGTCAATGGCACCCCGCGGAACACCCGCTGCGCCGAGGCGAAACTCTCCGCCGCCGACTGCCCGGCACGCGCGAAATAGCCGAACACTTCGATGAAGTCCGCGCCGTCGAGCGCCATCGCGATCGCCTCGATGCGCAGGCTGACGCGCTTCATGCGCTCGATGTCGATGGTGCCGGTGATCTGCTCGGCAAACGTCGCCAGGCCTTCCTGGGTGGCGGTGGTGCGCGGCGAGGACAGCGCGAGGCTGGCCAGCACCGGCTGCTGGCGGCCGTTGAGGGCGGTCAGCGAATGCACGAAGGCCTCGTGCTGCAGCAGCTGGTGGCGGTCGTAATCGGTGTATTCGGCACCGGTGCGCAGGCGGATGCGCTGCGCGCCGGCGGCGGCTTTGGCGAGCATGTCGGGGTCGAGCACGACATCGATCACGCGCGTGCCGAAGAAACGATCGAGATCGTTCTGCAACTGCAGCTGCAAGGCGGTCGCGGAGATGGTGATCTGCTCCGACGGCGCCAGCAGTTCGCGATCGAGCTCGTCGGCGATGTCGATGAAATGGCGCGCGGCGACGCGAGTGGTCGGGCCATTGCCGGGCAGCGCTTCGTCGGGACGGCCAAACAACGCGATCGACTGCGTGGTGACCTCGGCAGTGCCAAGCGATTCCAGCAGCCGTGCCGCGGTGTCCCAACTGCGCGCGGAATCGATCAGATAAGCGCCGAGCGGATGCCCGGGATCGGCGGCGGCGGCGATCGTATCGAGCTCGCGGCGGGTGTCGCCAAAGTCGTGCTGCGGATACGCGATCGACGGCATCACCCGGCGACCCTGCGCGTGCGCGGCGAGAAAGTCGTCCTGCGCGCGCGCCGGCCAGCTGACCAGGGTCAGCAGGCGGATACCGCGCACCGCCTCGACCATCCGTGCATCGAGCGCGGCGTGGTGGGCGATGTCGAGCGGCATGGGCTCGGGCAGCATGGACACGGCGACAGCTGGCCTTTGCGAAAGTCGCAAGCAGCGGAGTTGCCAGGGTTATAGCAACTCTGTCCGCGCGCGTCGCGGGCGCGGCGAATCGATGGCTTGTGTGGAGCGCCATGGGCGCGATGCCGTCATCAACAGCAT
>JBOHYD010000440.1:0-11322 GCA_050737635.1 Luteimonas sp.
TGCACTGTCTGTCGTCACCGCCGCGCTCGGCGGCGCGCTGCCGATGGCGATCGCCGGAGGCGCGCTCGGCATCGCCACGCGCGGCCCGCGCGGCGCGCTGGTGGCGTTGATCGCGGCGCTGGCTGTCGCGCTGTTCGGCGGCTGGCTCGGCCACAAGCGCTTCCGCCACACCGCATGGCGGCTCGACGACGACGGCTTCGCATTGCGCCGCGGGCGACTGTTCGAGACCGAGACCCGCGTGCCCGGCTCGCGCGTGCAGCATCTTGACCTCAAACGCGGGCCGCTGCAGCGCCGCTATCGGCTGGCGACGCTGGTCATCCACACCGCCGGCACGCGGCACAGCGAAGTGACGCTGTCCGGCCTCGATGTCGATGCCGCCGAGCGCCTGCGCGATCGCCTCGCCAGGCAGACCGACGACGATGACCACGACTGAACCGGCCGATACGGCGCATGCACCGCAGGTGCCAACGCCTGCGGATGCGCGCGCGCCTGACGCTATGCCGCCGCACGGTGACGCGCCACTCGCCGATCGCCGCCTGCATCCGTTGTCGTGGCTGTTTGTGCTGTTGCAGCAACTCAAGCAGTTCATCGTGCCGCTGCTGGTGCTGTTGTTTGTCGGCCGTGGCAGCGGTCGCGGTGGGGGCAGTAACGAGCTGTGGCCGCTGATCGGCGTCGGCGTGCTGGCGCTGGCATCGCTGTGGCAGTACCTGACCTACCGCTACCGCATCACCGCCGACAGCGTGATCGTGCAGCAGGGGCTGCTGCAGCGCAGCCACCGGCAGATTCCGTTCTCGCGGATCCACAACGTCACCGTGCACCAGTCGCTGCTGCACCGGTTGTTCAAGGTCGCCGAGGTGCGGCTGGAATCGGCCGGCGGCCAGAAGCCCGAGGCCGAAATGCGCGTGCTGCGGATGGCCGATGCAATCGCGCTCGAGGCGCTCGTACGCCGTGGCGGCAGCGCGGCCACGCATGCCGGCGACGCCGGCGATTCCGGCGCGCGCGACGCCGGCACGGCGCTGTTGGCGCTGGCGCCGGGCGAGGTGCTGCGGCTGGGGCTGGTGTCCAATCGCGGCATGCTGGTGGTCGGGGCGGTGGCGGCGGCGGCGTCGCAGATCAGTCCGCGACTGCTGCCCAATTTGTTCGAGCGCTGGGGCAAGACCTTGTTCGGCGATGCCGGCCGCTACGAATTCGGCACGCTCGACTACGCGCTGGCCGTTGCGACGCTGGCGATCGGTTTTGTGCTGCTGATGCGGATGCTGTCGATGGGCATCGCGCTGCTGCAGTACTTCGGCTTCCGGCTCGACCGCCACGGCCACCGGCTGACCGTCGAGCGCGGCCTGCTGACGCGGCTGCGCACCAGTGCGTCACTGCGCCGGCTGCAGGCGTTCACGCTGCGCGAGGGCGTCGTGCACCGGCTGCTGCGGCGGCGCTCGCTCGACGTCGACACCGCGGTGATCGCCGCGCAGAACGACCAGCGCGCGCTGCGCGAACTCGCACCGATCGCGACCGCCGAGGCCTGCGATGCGCTGGTCCGCGCGGTGCTGCCTCACGTGAGCTGGCCGCCGCCGGCATGGCAGGCGCTGCACACACACGCTTGGTGGCGCTTGGCGCTGCCCGGCGCGGCGCTGGCGCTGGCGCTGTGCGCCGGCCTGGGCTGGCGCTTCGGCGCATGGGGTGCACTCGGATTGCTGTGGCTGCCGTGGGCGGTGTTTGTCGCCCGTCAACACGCGCGCCGCGCCGGCTACGCGATCGACGACGCGCTGATCGCGGTGCGCGCCGGCTGGTGGTCGCGGCACTGGCGCTTCGCCGAGCTCGACAAGCTGCAGGCGCTGCAGCTGCAGCGCTCGCCGCTCGATCGTGCGCTCGGCATGGCGACGCTGTCGCTGGACACCGCCGGCGCCGGCGCGTTTTCGCAAGCGCTGCGCATCCGCTACCTGGCGCATGCCGACGCGCAGGCGCTCTACGCGCGCTGCGGCCGGCGGATGGCGCGGCGGCCGCTACGCTGGTGACGCGTCGCTGGGCGGAGCGCTTGTCGATAAAGCATCTCTACCTCGCCTTGGAAGCTTCGCGCAGGCTGTCACCTCGGCGAATGTCGGGGCTAAGTGTTGCTGGGAGCGATGTTGATCCTGTTGTTGCTGCCGGGACCGGTAGCGCTGACCGGTTTGCGTTCCGGCCGCGCTCAGGGCTGAGCGTTCGCGCTGCCGTCGCTCGCCACTGGTGCGATCCGCGTCGTCGCCGGATACGGCGCGACATCGAGATATTCGCCGTTGCGCAGCCGCACTTGGGTGTCGGTCCACCAGGCCGCGTCGAAGATTTCGCCGTGCGCGGCTTGCAGCGCCTCGCGCAGCGGCTTTGGCACGCCGAGGAATGGCGGAAACAATTCCGGGAACACATCCTCGCGACGCGCGTATAGCCAGTCGTCGAGCGGCCGGGTTTCGTCGTCCTGGTGGATCTTCGGCACCACGCGGAAGTGGCAGTCCTGCACCAGACACAGCTCGTCATAGTCGTAGAACAGCGCACGGCCGTTGCGCGACACGCCAAAGTTCTTCAACAGCAGGTCGCCGGGAAAGATGTTGCTGCGCGCGAGGTCCTTGATCGCCTGACCGTAGTCGAGCAGTGCGCGCAGCGCGACGTCCGGGGCGGATTCGCGCACGTGCAGGTCGAGCGGGCGCACGCGGCGCTCGACATAGCAGTGTTTGACCACCACGTCGTCGCCGTCGAGCGACACGGTTTCCGCGCAGTCGGTCAGCAGCTCGTCGAGCATGTCGGGCGCGAACTGCGCACGCGCGAAGCGCAGCCGGTGGAACTCCTGCGCATCGATCAGCCGGCCGGCGCGGTCGTGGCGGAACACCAGGTCGTACTTTTCCTCGACCTGCCGGCGCACGCTGTCCTTGGGGTACGCAAAGCGGTCGCGGATCAGCTTGAACACCACCGGGCAAGCGGTTGGCGTGAATACCGACATCACCATCCCGCGCGCACCGGCGGCGCGCACCAGGCGTTCGTCGGGATGATCGCGCAGATGGCGAAACACGCGCCGGTAGCGCTCGGTCTTGCCGTGTGTCGCGCGACCGAGCACGGTGTAGATCTCGTCCACAGGTTTGTGCGGCAGCAGCGTTTGCAGGTACGCGACCGCGTCGCCGATGTTGCCGAGGTCGGCATGAAAATAGCTGCGCGCGTAGCCGAACAGAATCGACACATCGCCGCGATCGGTCAGCACCGCATCGGCGCGCACGCCGGCGTCGGTGCTGACCAAAGCGACCACCAGCGGCCGTTTGCTGCGCGCGCCGATGGCGCGGCCGACCAGATACGCGCGACGCTCGCGATAAAAAACCGTGCGCAGCAGCTCGATCGCGGTGACCGCATCGTCGTGCGCGGCAAACCGCGCGTCGATCGTGTCGGCGATCGCACGCGCGCTGCCGGCGAGGTCGGCGTAGCCGTTGGCGAACGCGCGGTCGGCGAGGATCGCCTGCCACAGCCGCGCTGCCCCTGGATGCGCCGGGTGGCGCAGGCATTCGCCGGGTGCGCTCGCGTCGCCGCCAGGCGCGATCTCCAGCGCCAGGAACTCGATATCGGCGGCGACGCCTTGGATCAGGAAAAACCGCCGTGCCAGCGAGTTGAAGAAGGTCTCGTACAGCGGCCGGTCCGGCAGCGCCGCGATGCGTTGCGCGTAGGCGAGGCGGATCGCGCGCCACAGCGGCCGCGAGCGCACGCGCTCGTCGAGCAGGTTTTCCAGTCGCCCGAGCGCTTCGGAAAAAAACATGACGATCAGATCGATGCGCGCCACCGCATCGGCTTGCGATAGCCGCCAGTCGCGGCGCTCGAAGCGTCGCCGCGCGCGCCGGGTGATGTCGGAGAACCGCGCGTTGTAATCCTCGAACGCATCTTGGATCAGTGCCGCCGCGCGCTGCGCGGGCTCGTTGGCGGCGTGCGAGCTGTGCGGCGCGGTCATGCCTCGGAGTCTAGTGTCTGTTGGTGCATGCAGAGCAGGTCGCGCCACCGCCGCCACGCGCTCGCTAGACTGATCGTCCACCACCCCTGCCATCACCATGCCGCGTCGCCCACCCCCGACCATCCGCAGTGCGCTGAGCGTCGCAACATCGCGCGGCGCGTTCACCGGCAAGCGCTGGATGCCGCTGCTGGCTGCGTTGACGGACACCGCGTCGATCACCGCCGCCGCGAAAGCCGTCGGGCTGAGCTACAAGGCCGCATGGGATGCGATCGAGGCGATGAACAATCTCTCCGATGCGCCGCTGGTCGAACGCAGCGTCGGCGGCAAGGGCGGGGGCAGCACGCGGTTGACCGCACGCGGCATCCAGCTGGTCACCACGTGGCAGGCCGCCGAAGCCGACAATGCCCGCTTCGTGCAGCGCATCAACGCGCGCATCGCCACTGCCGGGCCGGACCTGGCCCTGCTCGGCAAACTCGCCATGCTGACCAGCGCCCGCAACCAGTTCGCCGGCACCGTGCTGGGCATCGTGTCCGGCGCGGTCAACGACGAGGTCGAACTGCAGCTCTCCGGCGGCGACCGCATCGTCGCCACGCTGACGCGGCACAGCGTCGAACATCTCGGCCTCGCGGTCGGTGCCGAGGCGGTCGCGCTGGTCAAGGCCTCGAGCGTGATCGTCGCCAGCGGCGATACGGGGGCGATGCGTTTGTCGGCGCGCAACCAGCTCGTCGGCACGCTGTCGCACGTGCTGCCGGGGGCGGTGAATACCGAGGTGACGATCGCGCTCGCGGGCAGCAATTCGGTGGTGGCGATCATCACCAACGTGTCTGCGCAGGCGATGGCGTTGGCGGAAGGGGGCGCGGCGACGGCGGTGTTCAAGGCGTCGAGCGTGATGCTGGCGGTAGCAGGGTGTTGAAAAACACCCTGCTACCGCGGCCCAGGATGGTCGCGTCGACGGAGCCAGCGCGCGGGCGCTTGCCCCGTTGGCAGACAGTCCGGGCATGGACCGGACTGGCGAGTTGAAAAACGCACAGGAAGTGCGCTTTTCAACAGCCTGCTAAGGCTGGGCGCGCGAATCTAGCGGCGCGGGCAGGACAGAAGAAAAAAGCAGACCATGGCAACGCTCAGATCGCGACGTACTCACTGCGTCGATCCGACCGCAAGCCGGACGGCGTCTTCGTCACCGCCGCCTCTCGTTTTTCACTGCTGCTCACTCGTTCCTCGTCCTCAGCGGCACCACCGCCAGGGTCAGCCGCGAGATGCACACGAGTCGCGCGCGATCGTCCTCAATGCGGATTTCCCAGACCTGGGTGCTGCGGCCGACGTGCAGCGCACGCGCGGTGCCGGTGACGCTGCCCTCGCGCACTCCGGTGAGGTGATTGGCGTTGATCTCGATGCCGACCACCATCGCGCCGTCGCCGACGCAGAGGTTGCCGGCGCTGCTGCCCAGCGTCTCGGCGAGCAGCACCGACGCGCCGCCGTGCAGCAGTCCATAGGGCTGCAAGGTGCGCGCATCGACCGGCATCGTGGCGCGCAGATAGTCGTCGCCGATCTCGATGAACACGATGCCCAGCGCCTGCACCGCGGTGTCGTGCGCCGCGGCGTTGAGGGCCTCGACGGTGGCGTGCCTGCGGAAGATCATGCGAGCACCAACATCACCCGCTCGCGCACGAAATCCGGTATGTGCACCTGCTGCGCATCGGTGAGCAGCCTGCCAGCGACAGCGACCACGTCCTCCGGCGACATGTCCTCGGCGGCCTTGCCCTCGGAGTCCATCGCCTCCCTGAAATGTTTGAGATCGCGGTCGCTGAAGTCGATGGCGAGCGAGAGCGGCATGACGGGTCCGGGGTGCGGAGGCAGGCCCGGCAGCCTAGGGCCGCACGCGTCGGGGCGTCAATCACGTCGCATGCGTTTTGCGCGGACCGTAGCGCAACGCGCATGCGATCGACGGCGACAATCAGCCGCAGATGAAGCGCGCATTGCCCCAGTTGTCGGCATAGCGGCGATCGGCCGCGTAGCCGCTGCTGCTGCCGTAGCCGACGCCGAAATCGCGGGCGCGGTGTTCACGCCGCGGGACGCCGGCAATGGCCGCGGCGTCGGCGCCGGCGATGACGGCGATGACGGCGATGACGGTGTCGACCGGCCGCGCGGCAGCGATGCGGGTCTGGGTGGTGCGGGTCTGGGTGCTCATGGCGGGTGGTCTCGGTCTTGGAGGTGCGGTTTGGTGTGCTGGTAAAGTACAACACCAATCAATCACTGCCATGGGCCGGAAGTCACCCAACCGAAGACCGCCCCTACCCGTGTTGAGCTTGCCGTTGCGGCCGCGTCGGCGCGATCGCCCTACCTGAAGACTCCAGCGCATCCATCGGCGCTCCCGGCCAAGCCCAGCGGCGGCCGCCGTAACCTGTCGGGCGCAATGGTCATCCCGATCGGCCGACCACCACCCAGCGCCTCACTCCGTGGTCCCCACCAGCAATTCATGCAGTGCCTGCTGCGCGCGCGACGGCGTGCGCTCGCGGTGGCTGAAGATCGTGAAGCGCCGCTGCGGCAGCGCGAATGCCACGGTCTGCGCGCGATGGTGGCGCGCGGCCAACGCCGAGACCACCGCCGCACCGGCACCGGCATCGACCGCCGCCAACACCGCGGCGTTGGACGGCAATTCGAGGGCCACCGGCAATGTCGCGGGATTGATGCCGTGTCGGCGCAGCTCGTCCTCGAACAGCGCGCGCGTGCCCGAGCCAGGTTCGCGCATCACCCAGGATTGACCTGCAAACGCAGCGGCAGCCACCGCGTCGCGCGCCAACCAGTCATGCCCCAGCGGCACCACCAGCACCAGGCGATCGCCGTCGACGGCAGTCAGCACAAAACCGTCGCCGTCGACGCTGCCCTCGACCACGCCGAGATCCGCACTGCCGTCGAGCACCGCGCGCTCGGCCTGGGTGGTGTTGCAGGCGCTCACCAGCAAGTGCACACCGGGGTAACGACGCTGGAACGCAACCAGCCGCGCCGGCAGCCAGTCGTTGACGACGGTCTGGCTGGCAGCGACGCGCAGCTCGCCACGCTGCAGGCCGGTCAATTCGGCCAGCGTGTGCTCGGCCGCCGCGGCGCGGCGCAGCACCGCGCGTGCCTCGGGCAAAAACTGCGCGCCTTCATTGGTGAGTTCGATGCGCCGGCCGACGCGGTGGAAGAGTTTGGTCTGGTAGCGCGCCTCCAGCGCGGCGACCGAGGCGCTCGCCGCCGACTGCGTTATGTGCAGCGCCTCGGCGGCGCGGGTGACATGCAGCACTTCGGCGACGGCGACGAACACGCGCAGTTGTTCCAGGGTCATCGAGGTTCCATGCGTCGCGCGATGCGCAGGACCGCAGTGTAGCCAGCCGCCGCAAGTGCGCCGCATCGCCCAATCCGCCCCGTGCCTTCCGCCCCGTGCCTTCCGTCTCACCCGATCAGCTTGATCGCAATCAAGCTGAAGCCGGCGATGAATCCCCACGCCAGCGCGCCGAGCGCTAACGGACGCAGGCCCTTGGCTTTCAGCTTGCGCAGATCGGTTTCCAGGCCCATCGCGGCCAGCGCCATCGTCAGCAGCACCGTGGTCAGCAGCAGCAGCGCGTGCTTCACCGACTCAGGCAGCGTGATCACGCTGTTGAGCGCCACCAGCACCACGAAGCCGATCACAAACCACGGCATCGGCACGCTGGCTTGCGCGGCACCATCGCCGCTGCCGCGCGCTGCCGCGCGCCGGGCGATCCAGCCCAGGATCAGCACCACCGGCGCCAGCAGCAGCACCCGGCTGAGTTTGGCGACGGTGCCGAATTCGCCGGATTCCTGACCGCGCTGAAACGCCGCCGCGACCACCTGCGCGATCTCGTGAATCGACGCGCCGGCCCACAACCCGTACGCGTGCGCATCGAGCTGCAGCACACCGGCCAGCAGTGGAAACACAAACATCGCGATCGAGCCGAATACGGTCACGCAGGCGACCGCATACGCGACGTCCTCGTCGCTGCCGCGGGTGACAGTGTTGGTCGCGATCACCGCCGACGCACCGCAGATCGAGGTGCCCGCCGCGATCAGTTCGGCGAGCTTGCGGTCCACGCCGAGCCGCGCGCCGAGCCAGCGCGTGAACACGAAGGTCGCAACCAGCGTGGTGGCGATGATCGCCATGCCGCGCAGACCGACCTCGCCGACCTGTGCAAACGTCAACTGCAAACCAAGCAGCACGATCGCGATGCGCAGCAAGCGGCGCATCGAAAACTGCACCCCGGCCTTCGCGCTCAGCGGCGTCGATGCGGTGTTGTGGAAGACCATACCGAGCGCGATCGCCAGAATCATCGGGCTGAGCACGCCGACGCCCGGCAGCTGCCGCAACGCGTACGCGATCGCGGTAATCGCGCCGACCAGCAGCAGGCCGGGCAGTGTGCCGACGCTGCCGGCGGCGGGTGCGGGTGCGTCGACGGCAAGGGGCAGCGAGGGTGCGGTGCGCGGCGTCATCACGGGCATCCGTTCGGGAGGCCTCGCATGCTCGGCGCGGTGTCGGTCGCGGTCCAACGCATTTTCCGCGTTGGAACGATCGCAAAGTTAGATCATTGCGCGACGCCGCACGGCCGGGGTGGCGACATCCGTCGGGACGTACGGATCGCCAAAATACCGCTCGCCTCGCACAGGCTACTGGACTAGCAATTGCACTGCACGGTTAACCATTGAGTCGTCGGTTCATGAGCAGGTGCCCCGGCGCAACGCGATCAGCGGGCAGACCGTGCACGCGCTGTCGGGCATCGACCTGCACATCGACGCCGACAAGTTTGTCGCGCTGACCGGTGCGCCGGGGTCCGGCAAGTCAACTTTGCTCAACCTCGTCCATGCTGTGCTGTCGCAATGGCCGCACCTGTCCGCCGGCATCGCGCAGCCGGTGCAGACGTTCGGCCAGCTGCGCGGCAAACATCCGCGCCGCCTGCGGCCGGATCGACAAGTGGAGGAAGGGCTCCACCAGCTCGATCTCCATGAGCAAGAAGCGTCCCGCGGACAGCACGCCGTCGACGCGCGCATAGGCTTGGTCGGCATGGCCGAGCGCAGCGACCACCTGCAGCGCCCGTCGCGCGGCGGCGAGGATGGTGTGGCCGGGTTCGAGGAGTTCGACGCTGCCGCCGAAATCGCTCTGCGCGCGATAATCGCCGGCGAGCGGCCGCTTCAATACCGCGTGGCTGTAGCGGCCGCCGAAGAACATCAGCGACCACTCGCCCTGCTCGAGAATCTCCGGCACGAACGGCTGCACGAGGTAGTCGAGTTCGTCCGGCAGGTCCGCGACCGCCTGCGCAAACCCGACATGCCCGGCGTGGCCGCGCACCGTGTGCCATGCACCGCCGCTGAGACCGTCGGCTTGATGACCACCTCGCGCCCGGACATCGCCCGCAGCGCTTCCGGCAAGGCGCGAGCCGTGCCACTTGGGTGGCAACGATGTCGACGCCGTGCTCGGCCAGTTGCAGCAGATAGCGCTTGTCGCTGTTCCAGCGCACCAGCGAACAGCCGCGTCAATACCCCGCTGCCTGTCCATCTTTGCGCGACTCCGAGGCACCGATATAGCCGCCCTGCGGATTGACCATGATCGCCTGATAGCCGCCGTAGGGGCCGTCGGCGTAGCGCACCGCGTGGCCCTTGCGCATCAGCGCGCGCACGGTCTCGTAGGAGAAGCCGGTTTCCAGATCAAGCTCCTCGCCGCCGGCGCTGCCGAGATTCTGACCGGTCGGCTCGACGTCGCCGTCGTGCTGGATGCGCGGCGCGTCGCCGGCTTCCTGCAGGTTCATGCCGAAATCGAGCAGGTTCATCACGATCTGCGCGTGGCCCTGCGGCTGCATCGCGCCGCCCATCACGCCGAACGACAGCCACGGTTTGCCGTCCTTGGTCACGAACGCCGGAATGATGGTCTGAAACGGCCGCTTGCCCGGCGCGTAGCTGTTGGGATGGCCGTCCTTGAGCACGAACATCTCGCCGCGGTCTTGGAAGATGAAACCCAAACCTGGGGGTGCCATGCCGCTGCCCATGCCGCGGTAGTTGGACTGGATCAGCGACACCATCATGCCGTCGGCGTCGGCGACGGTCATGTAGATCGTGTCGCCGTCGTTCAACGCCGCCGGGATGCCCGGCGCGACCACGCGCGTGCTCCTGTCCATCGAGATCAGCTTGCCGCGCTCGGTCGCATACGCCTTCGACACCAGCTTTGCCACCGGCGTGTTGTAGAAATCCGGGTCCGCATACAGCGCGGCGCGATCGGCAAAGGCGAGTTTTTTGGCCTCGGTGAACAGATGCACGTGCTCGACGCTGCCGAAACCGTACTTCTTCAGATCGTAGGGTTCGAGCAGGTTGAGGATCTGCAGCGCGGCGATGCCCTGGCTGTTGGGCGGCAGCTCCCAGACGTCATAGCCACGGTAGTTGCTGCTGATCGGCTCGACCCACTCGCCTTTGTGCGCGGCGAGGTCGTCATAGGACAGAAAACCGTCGTTGGCCTTGAAGTAGGCATCGATCCGGCGCGCGATATCGCCGCTGTAGAACGCATCGCGGCCGCCGCTCGCGATCTTCTCCAGGGTGTTGCCGAGGTTCGGGTTTTTCCACATCTCGCCGACCCGCGGGCCGCGGCCGTCACGTGAAAACTGCTCGGCAAACCCCGGCCATTTCGACAGCCGCGGCACCGACAGATTCCAGTAGTACGCAATCACCTCGCTGACCGGAAAGCCTTCGCGCGCGTAGCGGATCGCCGGGGCAAGGTCATCGCGCATCGGCTTGCGACCGAACTTGCCGTGCAGCGCGAACCACGCGTCCACCGTGCCCGGCACGCTGACCGGCAGCGGTCCGGTCGGCGGGATCTCGGTCAGCCCGCGCTTACGGAACTCGGCCATCGTCAGCGACTTTGGCGAGCGCCCGGAGCCGTTGTAGCCGTAGAGCTTGTTGGTCTTCGGATCCCAGACGATCGCGAACAGGTCGCCACCGATGCCATTGCCGGTCGGCTCCATCAGCCCGAGCGTCGCATTTGCCGCAATCGCGGCATCGACCGCACTGCCGCCGGATTGCATCACATCGAGCGCGACTTGCGTCGCCAATGGCTGCGAGGTCGCCGCCATCGCATGCGGCGCATACACCTCGCTGCGCGTGGCAAAGGACCGGCCAGTGACGCGATCGGCGGCGGCGGCCATCCCCATCGACAGCATCGCCGTCGACAGCGTGGCCAGCGCGGCGGCCGTCAACACCAGCCCGCGTCGAACAAGTGTTGCGGCACACGGCGTGCGCGGGCGTCGCTGGAGCATGGTCTGACCTGTGGAGGATGTGCAGGTGCCGACGATACCCTACCTGTGAGCAGGGCCTAACAGGTTGTTGAAAAACGCACTTCC
>JBOHYD010000441.1:0-2043 GCA_050737635.1 Luteimonas sp.
TGAATCTGCTCCGGCGCGCCTCCACCAAGCACTCGCTGCGTGCGCGGCGCAAGGTGGCGGCATGGAACGATGACTTCCTCGCCAGCCTCGTCACTTCATGAAGGCGCTGTTCACCCGATTGCCCTGAATCGATAGCGGCCTTGCGTTGACGCTCTGCGCCGACGCCGGCTATACTTTGCGGTCTTGGCAGGCAGGGTCACTCCGCCTGCCTTCGTTTTCACGACGGGCCTTGCCCAAACCATAGAAACCGACACTGATGGCAACGATCAATCAGCTGGTGCGGAAGCCGCGCAGCCCCGAAACCTACAAGAGCACGTCGCCGGCACTGGCAAATTGCCCGCAGCGCCGCGGCGTGTGCACCCGCGTCTACACCACCACCCCCAAGAAGCCGAACTCGGCGCTTCGCAAGGTCGCCAAGGTGCGCCTGACCAACGGCTACGAAGTCATTTCGTACATCGGCGGCGAAGGCCACAACCTGCAGGAGCACTCGGTGGTGCTGATCCGCGGCGGTCGCGTCAAGGACCTGCCGGGCGTGCGCTACCACACCGTGCGCGGGTCGCTGGACGCCTCCGGCGTGGCCAAGCGCAAGCAGAGCCGCTCCAAGTACGGCACCAAGCGCCCGAAGAGTTAATTAGTCCGGGCATCCTTGCCCGGAAAGGCAAGAGCGGCCATCCATGGCCGCACTTTCAACCAAAAGCATTCGAGATAGGCGAACACAGCTATGTCCCGTAAAGGAAATACCCCGCAGCGCTCCGTGCTGCCCGACCCGAAACACGGCAGCGAGACGATTGCCCGTTTCATCAACATGGTCATGTACAGCGGCAAGAAGTCGGTGGCCGAAAAGATCGTGTACGGCGCGATGGACGTCATCGGCGAAAAAAACGGCAATGCGCTCGAAGTCGTCGAAAAGGCGCTTGGCAATATTTCGCCGGCTGTCGAGGTCAAATCGCGCCGCGTCGGTGGCGCCACCTATCAGGTGCCGGTCGAAGTGCGCACCTCGCGCCGAATGGCGCTGGCGATGCGCTGGCTGATCGACTCCGCCCGCAAGCGTGGCGAGAACAGCATGCCGCGCAAGCTGGCGGCCGAGCTGATCGATGCCTCGGAAAACCGCGGTGGCGCGATCAAGAAGCGTGAAGAAACCCATCGCATGGCGGAAGCGAACAAAGCCTTCGCGCACTACCGCTGGTGAATTAGCTCCACGCGGCATGCCCTGCGTATGCCGCGGGGCGTCGGTAACGGTGCTCACGCGGTGCCGGCCGTCCAGCCCGCAGATGCCGCACGCGACCCGGTCGAGGCCGCTCGCGATGACGATTCCGGACGCCGCCCGCAAGGCGGCATCCGGCCATATCAGCCCCGGCGTTTTTCGACCGGGCACTAGTACGAGAGAATCCCCGTGGCCCGCACCACCCCGATCGACCGCTACCGCAACTTCGGCATCATGGCCCACATCGATGCCGGCAAGACCACCACGTCCGAGCGCATCCTGTTCTACACCGGCGTCAGCCACAAGATCGGTGAAGTGCACGATGGCGCCGCGACCATGGATTGGATGGAGCAAGAGCAGGAGCGCGGCATCACCATCACCTCGGCGGCGACGACGGCGTTCTGGAAAGGCATGGACAAGTCCCTGCCCGAGCACCGCTTCAACATCATCGATACCCCTGGACACGTCGATTTCACCATCGAAGTCGAACGTTCTTTGCGCGTGCTCGATGGCGCGGTATTCGTGCTGTGCGCGGTCGGCGGCGTGCAGCCGCAGTCCGAAACTGTATGGCGTCAGGCCAACAAATATTCGGTGCCGCGGCTTGCGTTCGTCAACAAGATGGACCGCACTGGCGCCAACTTCGACAAAGTCGTCGAGCAGCTGAAGAGCCGTCTCGGCGCGTACCCGGTGCCGATGCAGGTGCCGATCGGCGCCGAAGACGGTTTCGAGGGCGTGGTCGACCTGATCAAGATGAAGGCGATCCACTGGGACACCGCCTCGCAGGGCACGGTATTCGAGTACCGCGACATCCCGGCCGAACTCGCCGAGCAGGCCGCGAC
>JBOHYD010000442.1:0-2944 GCA_050737635.1 Luteimonas sp.
GCATCACCATGCCGTCGGACAGCATCTTGCCGACGCCGGTCGTGGTGCTATCGGGCATCTGTCCGTTGTCATCGGCATACACCACCTCGGGATCGCCCAAGGTATGCAGATGGTGGCCGATAGCACCGTGGCGGGTGGTGCGCGACGCGACGGCAATCGCATCGGCGTGGGTCGCGTCATATACCAGCGACGTGCGCGTCGACGGCAGAGGATGGCCGTCGACGTCGTGGTCATGCCCGTGTGTGCGCTGCGGCAGGTCGTCGAGGATGGTGTCGGCGGCGGCGAGCGCGCTGCGGCGCATGTCGGCAGCGTCACCGGCACGCAGGTCGATGGCGGCATGGCGATGCACGTGCGCCGGCCGCCACGCCGCATCCAGCGACAGCGCGATCCCCTGCAGCGGCAGCAGCACCGCCAACAGCGATGCGCAGACCACCAGCCAACACGAGCGGCGACGGATCATGGCGGGGATGGCGGGAGGTGACGCATGCCGTGGAGATTACGCTGCTGCGCGATGGCTGGATGCGCGGCTGGGCGGATGCGCGTTGGCGCAATGGGGGCATACGAGGCTGATTACCAAGCCGTCGCTGGGTACGGACTGGACGTGGCGAGTGCACGCGCCGGCACTCGTATTGCGATTTCAGCGCCTCGCGCTGTGCTCTACAGCGATGTGGCCTGCCGCAACGATGGGCTGCGCCGTTGTGCGCCCGCTCAAACCTCGGCCCCGGCTTCCAGCGGCACGCCGTGCCCGCGCAGCCACGCGATCACCGCCTCACGCTGGGCGCGGGCGACGGTGCTGAGTTTGGCGGCGGGCAGCTTGAAGTAATAACGCTGGAAGCTCGCACTCTGCGCGTTCCTGGCGCTGGCGTCGGCACCTTTGTGCAGCAGGGCGAGCACCTGCGCGCCGGCATTGAGCATCGCGGCTTTGTGCAGCGGGGTGTTGCCGGTGCGGTCGGCGAGGTTGGGGTCAGCGCCGGCGTCGAGCAGCATGTGGAACTGCGCGTCGGTGCGCGGGCCGGTGGCGTCGGCGAGCGGCGTTGCGCCGGTTTCGCCGTGGCGGGCGTTGGGGTCGCCGCGGTGGGCAAGTACGACGCGCAGCACGTCGGGGTCGTTAGTGATTGCGGCGCTGTGCACCGCGGTGCTGCCGCCCAGGCCGGGACGGTTGGGGTCGGCACCGGCGTCGAGCAATGCGATCAGGCCGCGCTCGCTGCGCACGAGTATCGCGTACTGCAACAGATTGATGCCCTTGTCGCCGTGCGCGTCGGGGTCGACGCCGTCGTCCACCAGCGTGCGCACGCGCGATGCGTCGCCGTCGGCGGCGGCATCGGCGAGCCGTTCGATGTCGGCATCGTGGAATACGTGCTTGACGTCCATCGCATCTCCGCGGCAGGCGACGCCGGACAGCCCCAGTAGCAGGGCGATCGTCGGGACGATCAGGGGCGTGCGCATGCGTGCAGTGTCACACATCTCTGCGCGATGCCGGCATCACTGCCAGGGACGCTGCTGCGTCAGCGCATCGATCACCGGTTGCTGTTGGTGCAGCTGTGCCGGTCGCGCCACCTTGTCGATCAGGTACTGCGCCAGATGCCCGGGCTGTTCCCAGAACGGGCCGGAGGTATCGAGCTGCGGCGGCGCGGGATCGGCGAGATTGATTTCGTGGCCTGGGGCATCTGGCATCAAGTTGCGCAGGCCGATGACGTCTTCCTGCGCGGCGGTCAGCACCTCGCCGCCGATGTTGTAGCGGCGGATCTGGCCGGCTTCGGCATCGGCCTTGGCGGTCGCCGGATCGAGGCCGAGGCGCTCGATGGAGTTGTCGTGCACGCCCGATGCGTTGAAGGTCACGGCGGCGTTGCCGGTGGCCAGCGACGCGGCCGCGGCGAGGCCGCCGCCGAGCGAGTGGCCGGTGATGACCAAGTTGTCGCCGAATGCGGCATCGGCCTGCTGCGCCAGCTGCACGGCCTGGTCGTACTGCTCGTTCTGCCAACCGACCCCTTGCTCGAAGTTGGCCCCGGTCCAGTCCTGCAGTTCGTTGGAGCCGGAAAACGCCAGCACAGTCTGGCCTTCGGCATTCTGGTAGATGCCGGCGCGCAAGCCGGTGTCGGGGTTTTCGAGGGTCGCCGGGTCGATGCCGGCGGCGGCGAGGTCGGTGTCATTCATCCGCGTCCAGTTGCCAACCTGGGTGACGCCCGGCGAATACGCGGCGTTGGAGATCTGCATCAGCTCAAGGTCGATCGCCTGCGGGTCCTGGCCGCGCACCTGCGCGTCGAAGCTCGGCCCATTGGCTGCAGCAGTGCTGCTGCCATTGCCGGACTGCGGCTGGAACGCCAGCGCCGACGGGTTGTAGCTCGGTTCGGCGACGTAGCGGGCAGGCGGCGGCGTTGGGATCGCACGACCGGCATCCGCATGATGCTTGGACTGCCATGCCAGCACGGCGGCGTCGTAGGCTTCGGTGCGCTGACTGGGCGACGCCTGGATGCTTTGCAAGCTCATGATCCCGACCTCTCGTAGAGTGCGGCGACGATAAAACAGACCGCCGTCGAGGCGACAGCTAGGGCGGGCCCTAGGAGCCTGCCGGACTTGAAAGTCCGACGACGAGGAGGTGGTGGCCGTCGGCGGGGCCGAAGTGCGTGGCGTGTGCGTGGCGGAGCATGATTTGCGTAGCGACAGCTTGTAATACGTGACCGCCATACCGTTGTTGCAAGGACTTCTGCTATACCGTTGCGAAGGAGCCAGTCATGGCTGGCGGACCTATGTCGCCGTCGACTTCACCATCTGCTTGATCTTCCAAAGCCAATCCAAGCATCCAGGACGACCCGAGATCGGGCCCAGAAAGTGGCCGGTTATTGATCGGGAATGCATGGTGGCCATGCTCGGAACCGCAATCAATCCAACAGAATCGATTTACTTACGATCTTAACGACAAACCGAAGGAGGGTTACTTAAATGT
>JBOHYD010000443.1:0-8244 GCA_050737635.1 Luteimonas sp.
GCTGCAGGGTGTCGGGATCGAGCTTGCTCTTCAGCTCGCCGACGCGCGCGCCGACGCTGCGCGTGCCGAGCTTGAGCTGGTAACGGCGGCCCGGCAGCAGCGGCGCGTCGTCGAACCACAGCAGGTCGGCGGCAAACTGGTCGCTGGCGGCGAGCGGTGCGCTGGCGAGCACGAGCACGTCGCCGCGGCCGGCGTCGAGGTCGTCGCCGAGCCGCACTGCGACCGCATCGCCGGTGCGCGCGCTGTCGGCCGCCGCACCGGCGCGGGTGAGCGCGGCCAGGCGTCCGATCGCGCCGGCGGGTTCGATGCGGATCGTATCGCCGACGCTCAGATGCCCCGACGCCAGCGTGCCGGTCAACCAGCGCGCGCCATCGGCATCGCGCAGCACCGACTGCACCGGCAGCCGCGCGGCAACGCTCGCGTCGCGGTCGCCGACGCGCACCGATTCGAGATGGCGCAGCACGTCCGGGCCGTCGTACCACGGCAGATTGGGCGAGGGCGACACTAAGTTGTCGCCGGTCGCCGCCGACAGCGGAATGCACACCACATCGGTGAGCCCGAGCTGCGCGGCGTGGGCGCGGTAGGCGTCGGCGATGCCGTCGAAGGTCGCGCGGTCGTAGCCGACGCGGTCCATCTTGTTGACCGCCAGCAGCACGTGGCGCACGCCGAACAGCGACGCGATCGCGGTGTGGCGGAAGGTCTGCGGCAGCAGGCCCTTGGTGGCGTCGACCAGCATGATCGCGAGATCCGCGACCGACGCGCCGGTGGCCATATTGCGCGTGTACTGGACGTGGCCGGGGCAGTCGGCGATCAGGTAGCGCCGCGTCGCGGTCTGCAGATGCCGCCAGGCGACGTCGATGGTGATGCCCTGCTCGCGCTCGGCCTCGAGGCCGTCGAGCAGCAGCGCGTAATCGATGTCGCCGCCGCGGGTGCCGTGGCGCGCGCTGTCGCGCATCAGCGCCGCACGCTCGTCATCGCGCACCCGCCCGGCGTCGTGCAGCAGCCGGCCGATCAGCGTGCTCTTGCCGTCATCGACGCTGCCGCAGGCGACGATGCGGAGAAACCGGGGCTCGGGACTCGGAACTCGGAACTCGGACGACATCAGGTTCTCCACAATGATCTTTGCGTGCAACGTTGCTGCGCGCCGCTGCGAAAGCTCCGGCACCGTCGCTCGATCGAGTCCCGAATCCCGAGCCCCGGATCCCGGCGCATCAGAAATACCCCTCGCGTTTCTTTTTTTCCATCGAATCGCCGTCGGCGTGGTCGATCAGCCGGCCGGCGCGTTCGGACAGGCCGCTGGCCTGCATCTCCGCGATTACCGCGTCGAGATCGCCGGCATCGGATTCGACCGCGCCGGTCAGCGGATAGCAGCCCAGCGTGCGGAAGCGCACGCGCCTGAGTTCCGGGGTTTCGCCAGGCTGCAGCCGGAAGCGCTCGTCGTCGACCATCACCAGCGCGCCGTCGCGCTGCACCACCGGGCGCTCGGCGGCGAAGTACAGCGACACCAGCGGGATGCCCTCGCGACGGATGTACTGCCAGATGTCAAGTTCGCTCCAGTTGGACAGCGGAAACACGCGCACGCTTTCGCCGACACCCACGCGCGCGTTGTAGAGGTCCCACAGCTCCGGGCGCTGGCGGCGCGGGTCCCAGCGGTGCTGGGCGTCGCGGAACGAGAACACACGCTCCTTGGCGCGCGATTTCTCCTCGTCGCGGCGCGCGCCGCCGATCGCGGCATCGTAGCCGCCGGCGTCGAGCGCCTGCTTCAGCGCCAGGGTCTTCATCACCTCGGTGTGCACGCTGGCGCCGTGCGTTTGCGGGCCGACGCCGTCGCGCACACCGTCGGCATTGATGTGCACGCGCAGCTCGACGCCGGTCTCCGCCGCACGCCGGTCGCGGAACGCGATCATCTCGGCAAACTTCCAAGTCGTGTCGACGTGCAGCAGCGGGATCGACGGCACGGCGGGCGCGAAGGCCTTCAGCAGCAGGTGCAGCAGCACCGAGCTGTCCTTGCCGATCGAATACAGCATCACCGGATTGCGGCACTCGGCGGCGACCTCGCGCAGGATGTGGATGCTTTCGGCTTCGAGGCGGTCGAGATCGCGGGTCAGCGGCGGAACGGTCATGGGTCTGCGCGGGCGTGCGGTGGCGATGGTCGCCGCCGCTGATGGGGCCGCATTGTAGCCAGCGCGCCGCCGCCGTCCTGAAATGACCGCAGGGCATGTCCGCATAACCGAGCATCCTTTCCGCGCGGCATGACGCCTGCCTAGCCTGCATGTCTGACCCCTACCAGGCCCGCTCAGGCCCCCAGGCCCATGTCGCTCCCCAACGCGCTCGCCGCCGCACCGCTGTCCACCGAGACCGCCGATGCACTGGCCCGCATCACCGGCTCGCTGGATACCGCGGGTCTGTGGTGGCTGTCCGGCTATGCGGCCGGGCTGGCGACGCGCGGTGCCAATCCCGCTCCGGTCAGTCCGGTGGCGGCGCGTGCGGAAACCAGTGCCGCATCGCGGCTGACCATCGTCTACGGCAGTCAAACCGGCAATGCCAAGCGCGCGGCCGAGCAACTCGCCGCCGACGCCGAAGCAGCGGGTCTCGGCGTGCGCCTGCTGCGCGCCGATGCCTATCCGACCCGCGAGCTGAAGGCCGAGCGCCATCTGTACCTGGTGGTCAGCACCCAGGGCGACGGCGACCCGTCCGACGACACCCGCGACCTGCTCGCCTACCTCACCGGCAAGCGTGCGCCGCCGCTGCCGCAGCTGCACTACGCGGTGCTCGGCCTGGGCGATTCCAGCTATCCGCAGTTCTGCGCGGTCGGCCAACAGCTCGACGCGCGGCTGGCCGAACTCGGCGGCAAGCGCCTGCTGCCGCGCGGCGACGCCGATCTCGACATCGACACCGTCGCCGCGCCGTGGCGCCAGCAGGCGGTCAACGTCGCCAAGGACGCGCTGAAGCCGCTGGCCACCGTCACCGCGCTGCGCCCGAACACGCAGGCGAACGCGGCCGCCTACACCCGCGAGCGTCCGTTCGCGGCCGAGATGCTGGTCAACCAGCGCATCACCACCACCGGCAGCGACAACGACGTGCGCCACATCGAGCTGTCGCTCGACGGCTCCGGCCTGCGCTACGCGCCCGGCGACGCGCTCGGCGTGTGGCCGCGCAATCCCGATGCGCTGGTCGATGCGGTGCTCGCGACCCTGCGGCTCGATGGCAACGCCGTCGTCACGCTCGACGGCACCGCGCTGCCGCTGCGCGACTGGCTGAGCGAGCGCCGCGAGCTGACCAAACTCGCGCGTCCATTCGTCGCCGCGCATGCCGCGCGCGCCGGCAGTGCCGAGCTCGATGCACTGCTCGCGCCGGGCAATGCGGCGTTCGCGGCGTGGTTCGGCGAGCGCCAGGTCATCGACCTGTTGCAGGCCCATCCCGCCGACTGGAGCGCCGATGCGCTGATCGTCGCGTTGCGACCGCTGCTGCCGCGGCTGTATTCGATCGCGTCGAGCCAGGCGCTGGTCGGCGACGAGGTCCATCTCACCGTTGCCCACGTCGAATACCCACACGGCGACGACACCCGCTGGGGTGTCGCCTCGCACCTGCTCGCCTCGCGCGCCGAGGGCGATCGCGTGCGCGTGTATATCGAACCCAACGAGCGCTTCCGCCTGCCGGCCGATGCCTCGCGCGACGTGATCATGATCGGCCCCGGCACCGGCGTCGCGCCGTTCCGTGCATTTGTGCAGGAGCGCGCGGCGGCCGGTGCGCAGGGCCGTCACTGGCTGTTGTTCGGCAACCGGCATTTCCGCAGCGATTTTCTGTACCAGCTCGAATGGCAGCGCGCGCTGAAGGCCGGCGAACTCGACCGCATCGACCTCGCGTTCTCGCGCGATCAATCTCGAAAAATCTACGTACAGGATCGCATCCGCGAACGTGCCGCCGACATCGTCGCGTGGCTGCGCAGCGGCGCGCACCTGTACGTCTGCGGCGCGATCGCAATGGCCAAGGACGTGCACGCCGCGCTGCTCGATGCATTCACCGCCGACAACGGCGGCGACCGCGAGGCGGCCACCGAGGCGCTCGACCAGCTGCAGCGCGACGGCCGCTATGCGCGGGATGTGTACTAATGGAAACCTTTGCCGCTTCCGTTGCTTTTGCCCGTCATTCCCGCGCAAGCGGGAACCCATGGACGTCGATTTTGAGCGCGGTCTACAAGAAGCAAACAACGTCCTTGGGTTACCGCGTTCGCGGGAATGACGGGCGGGGTTGCGGGGGTGAGCAGCAGCGACGTGGCGTGGATGTACACGCGAGCGCCAGGGCCATCTCACCGTGACCACGCACTCCGTCGAGGACATCAAGGCCGACAGCCGCCGCCTGCGCGGCTCGCTGCTGCAGAGCCTGGCCGATCCGGTCACCGGCGCGCTGCGCGAGGACGATCAGACGCTGATCAAGTACCACGGCAGCTACCAGCAGGATCAACGCGACGTGCGCGAGGAGCGCCGCGTCGCCAAGCTCGAACCGGCCTACAGCTTCATGATCCGCACGCGCACGCCCGGCGGCGTGATCACCGCGACGCAGTGGCTGCAGCTCGACGCGATCGCGACCGCCTACGCCGAGCGCGGCCTGCGCATCACCACGCGGCAGGCGTTTCAGCTGCACGGCGTGATCAAGACCGAACTCAAGACCACGATGCAGGCGATCAACGCCGCGTTGATCGACACACTGGCCGCCTGCGGCGACGTCAACCGCAACGTCGCGGTCGCCGCCAACCCGCAGCTGTCGCGCAGCCACGCCGCGATCCACGCCCAGGCCGCGGCGCTGTCCGAGCACCTGCTGCCCAACACCCGCGCGTACTACGAGATCTGGCTTGACGAGGAAAAAGTGGCCGACAGCGCCGACAACGGCAGCGGCGAGGAAGCCGAGCCGATCTACGGCCCGACCTACCTGCCGCGCAAGTTCAAGATCGGCTTCGCGGTGCCGCCGTACAACGACGTCGACGTGTTTGCGCAGGATCTCGGCTTCATCGCGATCATCGATCCGGATGCCGGCGGCGGCGCGCTCGCCGGCTACAACGTGACCGTCGGCGGCGGCATGGGCGCGACCCACAACGATGCCGAGACCTATCCGCGGCTGGGCAGCGTGATCGGTTTTGTCACGCCGGATCAGGTGATCGCGATCGGCGAGGCGGTGGTCACTGCGCAGCGCGATTTCGGCAACCGCGCGGTGCGCAAGCGCGCGCGGCTCAAGTACACGATCGACGACCGCGGCCTCGACTGGTTCAAGGCCGAAGTCGAACGGCGTGCCGGTTTCGGTCTCCTTCCGGCGCGTGCGTTTGGCTTTATCCACAACGGCGACCGCTTCGGCTGGGTCGACGGCGACGACGGCCGTGCGCACCTGACGCTGCGCATCCCGGCAGGGCGCATCGTCGATGGTGCGCTCGACGGCCGCGGCGCACCCGTGCGTCATCTCAGTGGCCTGCGCGAGATCGCGCGGCTGCTGGCCGCCGACAACGCTAGCGCTGGCGATGCCACAGCGTCGATCGCACAGTTCCGGATGACGCCCAACCAGAACCTGATCATCGCCGGGCTGTCAGCCGAACAACGCCCGCGCATCGATGCGCTGGTCGCCGACTACGGCCTCGACAGCCATGTCACCGCCACGCCGTTGCAGCGCAACGCGCTCGCCTGTGTCGCGCTGCCAACCTGTGGCTTGGCGATGGCCGAGGCCGAACGCTATCTGCCCGACATCGTCGCCAAGCTCGACGCCCTGCTCGCGCGCCACGGCATCGCTGATGCGCCGATCCATCTGCGCATCAGCGGCTGCGCCAACGGCTGCTCGCGGCCGTATCTGGGCGAGATCGCGCTGGTCGGCAAAGCACCCGGCCGCTACAACCTGATGCTCGGCGCCGACCATCGCGGCCAACGCCTCAACACCCTGTATCGCGAAAACATCGACGAGGCCGCGATTCTGTCGTCGCTCGATCCGCTGTTCGCCGACTACGCGCAGGCGCGCGACGGCGACGAAGGCTTCGGCGATTTCCTAGTCCGCCGCGACATCGTGTCGATCCCCGACACCGGCGTGCGCCACAGCATTGCCATCGAGGTGCACTGATATGCTTCCGCCCGACCCGCTCACCGCCGCCGAATCCACCCAGGCGCTGGCCGAACTCAACCGCTGGCTCGGCGCGCGCCGCGCGCAAGACCGCGTGGCGTGGGCGCTGGAACACACCGTCGGCACGCACGCGCTGTCGTCGAGCTTCGGCGCGCAGGCGGCGGTGTCGCTGCACATGGTCACCGCGCAGAAGGCCGATACGCCGGTGATCCTGATCGACACCGGCTATCTGTTTCCGGAAACCTACCGCTTCATCGACACGCTCAGCGAGCGCCTCGAACTCAACCTCAAGGTCTACCGCCCGCAGATCGGCATCGCGTGGATGGAAGCGCGCCACGGCCGCATCTGGGAGGATGGCGTCGACGGCCTCACCCGCTACAACCGCCTGCGCAAGGTCGAACCGATGCAACGAGGCTTGCGCGAACTCGGCGTGCGCACTTGGATCGCCGGCCTGCGCCGCAGCCAGTCGCGCACGCGCGCCGACATCGACTTTCTCGAACTCCGCGACGGTCGCTGGAAACTGCACCCGCTCGCCGACTGGAGCGACCGCGACGTGTGGGCGTATCTGCAGACGCACGACCTGCCCTACCACCCGCTGTGGCACGACGGCTACGTGTCGATCGGCGACGTCCACACCACCCACCGGCTGGAGCCGGGCATGAACGACGAGGACACCCGTTTCTTCGGCCTCAAGCGCGAGTGTGGGCTGCACTTCGACGATGAGGCCGAGATGGCCGCGTAACGGGCAATCCTGCTGGGTGACGAGCGCGCGGGAGGACGAACCGTGAACGCTGCGACCAGGTCAAGGCCCAACACACACCGGCCCGGCGAAGCCATCTCCGTCTCCCGCTTCCCGTCTCCCGCCAACCAGCTCCTCACAGCGTGATCGGCTGACTCAGTTCCTTCCACGTCGGCGGCGGCGGCCAGTTGGGTGCGAGGTTGCCTTCGAGCACCCGACGCAGGTCGCGGGCATCGATCTGCGGGGCAAGGCTGTGCAGCAATGCGAGCGCATAATCGCGCAGGACGCGGCCACGCGGCACGATCGCCCAGGTGATGCATTCCGGCAGCGCCGACGGCGCCTCGAGGATCACCAGGTCGGCGTCCTCGCGCGAGCCGATCGCCATCTCGGCGAGCAGTCCAGCGCCCAGTCCGGCACGCACATAGGTCTTGATCAGGTTGGCGTCACGCGCGGTCATCGCCACCTGCGGCTCGACGCCTTCGGAGGCGAACGCGCGTTGCAGCGACGAGTCGGCGCTGGTCGAGGATTCATAGCTGATCAGCGGATGTTGGGCGAGCTCGACGAGCGTCGGCGCGCGATCGAAGGCGGCCAACGGATGCGCGCGCGGCACCAGCAGCACGCGCCGCCAGCGGTACAGCGGGATCGCTAGGCCGCCCTGCGGCACGCTGCCAGCGCTGCTGATCAGCGCGAGGTCGGCACCATCCTGGGCGAGGCGTTGCAGCACCTCGGCGTCGCCGGCGGCCTGCAGATCGACGCTGACCTGCGGAAACGCGCGTTTGATCGCGGCGATCACCTTTGGCAGCACGTAGCGCGCCTGGGTGTGGGTGGTCGCCAGCAGCAGCCGCCCGGCGTGCTCGCCGCGCGCGTTGGCGGCGTAGCTGCGGATGTTGGCCGCCTCCTCGAGGATGCGGCGCGCGTGCTCGATGACCTTTTCGCCGGCCGGCGCCACACAGTCAAGGCTGCGCCCCTTACGCAGAAACAGCTGAAATCCCAACTCGTCCTCGAGCTGCTTGAGCTGCTTCGACAGCCCTGGCTGAGTCGCGTGCACACGCTCGGCGGCGAGCGTGATGTTGAGCCCGGAATCGGCGATGGCGACGAGATAGCGCAGTTGGGTCAGGGTCATGGCGTAATGTCGGGCAGCGACCGTGGATGGCCGACTGATATCTTTTGATCGGGATGAAAGGATTTTCGAGCATATCGACGGCTTCCCAGGACGTCCACAGCCACGCCTGCGACGCTTATTCCCAAATGGAATGTCCGCAGGAAGCCGCGCCATTTCCGCCGCGACGGCCGCGTGGCTAGCGTCGTGGTATCCATCAGCCCCGCTATCAGACCTATCATCGATCGGCCATGTCCATTGCCATCACGCTTCCACGCCCGCCGCACCGCGCCTCTGCCGAGGCGGATGC
>JBOHYD010000444.1:0-3102 GCA_050737635.1 Luteimonas sp.
ACCCACACCCTGCATCTCGACAAGGGCAGCCTAGTCGAGCAGCAGGCGCACGCCGCATAAGGCGAGCAACGACGTGGAGGGCAGCGAGCACCGAGTGAATGCGGATACCGGCGCACCGCTCTGGTTCGTTGCTCGTTGCTCGCTCGCAAACTCTGAGGTGTCGCGATGAAATACCTGTCCCTGATCTGGGCGGAACTGTTCCGGCGCAAGACCCGCACCTTGCTGACGCTGGTCTCGATCCTGGCGGCGTTCTTGCTGTTTGGCCTGCTCGACGGCGTGCGCCAGAGCTTCGCCGAGGCCGGCCAGAGCGCCAACGGTGCGCAACGGCTGCAGACCAGCTCCAAGCTGTCTTTCATCCAGACCTTGCCGCTGTCGTTGAGCGACCGCATCGCGCAGACCGACGGCGTGCGCGCGGTCAGCCACGCCAACTGGTTTGGCGGCGCGTATCAGGACCCGCGCAACCAGGTCTTCAGCTTCGCGGTGGCGCCGAACTACCTCGACCTCTATCCCGAGATCGAGGTCGACCCGAAACAACGCGAGGCGTTCAACACCACCCGCACCGGCGTGCTGGTCGGCGAAGCGCTGATGCAGCGTTTCGGCTGGAAGGTAGGGCAGAAGATCCCGCTGCAGTCGACCATCTTCCCCAACCGCGACGGCAGCAAGAACTGGACATTCGACATCGTCGGCGTGATGCGCGCCACCGACAAGAAAACCGCTGCCTGGTACGACCAGATGCTGATGCTGCAGTGGAAGTACTTCGACGAGTCCACGCCCTACAACCAGGGCCAGGCGGGCTGGTACGTCGTCCGCGTCGCCGACGTCAACCAGGCCGACCGCGTCGCCCGCGCAATCGACGCACTGTCGGCCAACTCCGATCACGAGACCCGCACGATGACCGAAGCGGCGGCGTCGGCGTCGTGGATGAAGCAGCTGGCCGACATCGGCCTGATCGTCGGTTCGATCATGGGCGCGGTGTTCTTCACCCTGCTGCTGCTGACTGGCAACACCATGGCCCAGGCGGTGCGCGAGCGCGTGCCGGAGCTGGCGGTGCTGAAGACGATCGGCTTCTCCAGCGTCAGCGTGCTGGTGATGGTGCTGGCCGAATCGGTGCTGCTGGTGCTGATCGGCGGCGGGCTCGGGCTTGGGCTGTCGGCGCTGCTGGGGCCGATCGTCAACGCCGGCAGCAACGGCGCCATCAATATCCAGCCGCCCGACCTGAGCAGCTGGCTGTTCGGCCTCGGCCTGATGCTCGCGATCGGGCTGCTCGTCGGTGCGCTGCCGGCGATCCGCGCGATGCGCCTGAACATCGTCGATGCGCTCGCCGGTCGCTGAGCCGACGCGTGCGTTTGCCGTCATTTCGAGGATATCGATCATGAAACTCCTGTCGTTCCTGCGCGCAGTCGGCCTACTCTTGATGACGATCGCCGGGGTCGGGGCGTGGCTGTTCCTGCCCTGGTTCATCCTGTTGCCGCTCGCGCTGCTGTTTGTGCTGTGGCTGGCGCTCAGCAAACGCGGCCGTCAGGCGGCGTCGGTGACGCAGGTCGGCCTGAGCACGCTCAGGCAACGCATCGGTGCCTCCTCGGTGGTGGTGATCGGCATTGCCGGCGTGGTCGGCGTGCTGGTGGCGCTGCTGGCGATGGCCGAAGGCTACGGCGCGACGCTGCGCAAGACCGGTTCGGAGGACATCGCGATCGTGATGCGCGGCGCGTCCGCGGCCGAGGTGATGTCCACGCTCGACCGTGCCAGCGTCACCGTCATCGAGCAGGCGCCCGGCATCGCCCGCGACGCGCAGGGGCGGCCGATCGCCTCGCCGGAAATCGTGGTCGCGGCCAACCTCCCGCTCAAGGACGGCGGCCCCAACAACGACGAGGGCAGCGCGCAGCTCCGCGGCATCGGCGCGCAAGCCTGGGCGGTGCGCCCGGGGCTGAAGATCGTCTCGGGACGCCAGTTCGATGCCGGCAAGCGCGAGTTGATCGCCGGCACCGGCGCGCAGCGCCAGTTCGCCGGCCTCGAACCGGGCAAGACGGTCAAGCTCGGCAACCAGGACTGGAACGTGGTCGGCATCTTCCACACCGGCGATGCGATGGACTCCGAGATCTGGGGCGATGGCGAGGTCATCGCGGCCACCTACAGCCGCGGCAGCTCCCGCAATTCGGTCTATGCGCGGCTCAACGGCGCGAACGCGTTCCAGGGATTCAAGGCCGCGCTGGCCGAGGATCCGCGCCTCGACGTGGAAGCCGACACCACGCTCAGCTTCTTCAGCAAGCAGTCCGAGCAGATGACCACGATCATCCGCATCATCGGCATGGTGGTCGGCGCGATCATGGCGATCGGCGCGGTGTTTGGCGCGCTCAACACCATGTTTGCCACCGTCGCCACGCGCGCGCGCGAAATCGGCACGTTGCGCGCGATCGGTTTCCGCAACGTCCCGGTGGTGGTCGCGGTGATGTTGGAGACGATGCTGCTGGCGATGCTCGGCGGCCTGATCGGCGGCCTGCTGGCCTGGCTGATCTTCAACGGCTACACCGCGTCGACCATCGCCGGCGGCGTCGGTCAGCTGACGTTCGACTTCAAGGTGTCGTGGGGCGTGCTGTGGACGGGCCTGAAGTGGGCGCTGGCGATAGGCTTTGTCGGCGGCCTGTATCCGGCGCTGCGCGCGGCCAGCGTGCCGGTCACCGTGGCGCTGCGTTCGGCGTAGTCCGCCGCCGCGCATTGTGTGCGCTATCGCGCTTCGGCTGGCGTGCACGGGTGTGAGCGGCTGCCGATCGCTGGTCGAGCGGAGCGCCGAGCCGCCGCCACGACCAAGACGGTGCGTGCGTGGCAGGCAACGCGTACGCGATGACGGCGGCCGCGCACCGCGATGATGGATCGGCGTACCGGAGTGATCGGGATCGGTGTGCGTGGCTTGTCGCGACACGCGCAGCGCTCGCCTTCACTGATTGCGATCCAGCCAACCGCGCGCGATCGCTGAGTCGATGTCGGCGGCGGTGTCCAGATCGAACGCCAGTTCGGGCGCATCGAGCGCAAACAGCGCCGCGTCCGGCAGCGCGCGCAGCGCCGCGCCGAGGCCGCGGTCGCCGTGCGTGGCGGCGAGGTCGGCCC
>JBOHYD010000445.1:0-11117 GCA_050737635.1 Luteimonas sp.
GGCTTGCCGTGCGCGCGGTGCGCGGGCTTGCCCGGCGCGCGGCTCGGCGGACGCTGGCCGCCCGGAGCACCGGCACGCTGACCGCCGCCGTTCTTGGGAATCGGGGTGTCGAGGCGAATCGGTTTGCTGGGCGCGAAACCGTCGACGACGTCCATCACTAGGTCGACCTTGAGCATGCGCTGGATCTGCCGCAGCAGGCCGCCTTCTTCCGGTGACACCAGCGACAACGCCTCGCCGGTGGCGCCGGCACGACCGGTACGGCCGATGCGGTGGATGTAGTCCTCAGCAACCATCGGCAGGTCGTGGTTGATGACCAGCGGCAGGTTGGGGATGTCGAGGCCGCGCGCGGCGACGTCGGTGGCGACCAGCACGCGCGCCTTGCCGGTCTTGAACAGGTTCAACGCCTTCTGGCGCTGCGCCTGGCTCTTGTTGCCGTGGATGGCGACCGCGCGCAGGCCAGCCTCCTCGAGTTGTTCAGCGAGGCGGTTGCAGCCGTGCTTGGTCTTGCCGAACACCAGCACCTGGTCGCTGTGGCGCTGGGTGAGGATCTTGATCAGCAGGTCGCGCTTGCGCGAGCCGTCGACCGGATGCGCGCGGTGCACGATGGTCTCGGCGATGGTGTTGTTGGCCGCCACCTGCACCTGCTGCGGGTTGCGCATGAACTCCAGCGCCAGCGCCTTGATCTGCGCCTCGAACGTCGCCGAGAACAGCAGCGTCTGGCGCTCCTTGGGCACGCGGTTGACGATGCGTTTGATCGCCGGCAAAAAGCCCATGTCGAGCATGCGGTCGGCCTCATCGAGCACCAGGATCTCGATCGCGTCGAGCTTGGCGCTGCCGCGCTCGAGGTGGTCGATCAGCCGGCCCGGGGTGGCGACGAGGATATCGGCGCCGCGGCGCAGGTTGTCGACCTGCGGGCCCATGCCGGCGCCGCCGTAGATGGTGGTGACGTTCATGCGCAGGCCGCGGCCGTAGGTCTTGATGCTGTCGGCAACCTGCACTGCAAGTTCGCGGGTCGGCACCAGAACCAGCGCACGCGGTTTGCGCGCGCCGGCCGGCAGGGTGATCTTGGACAGCCGCTGCAGCAACGGCAGACCGAACGCGGCGGTCTTGCCGGTGCCGGTCTGTGCGCCGCCGAGCAGGTCGTGGCCGGCGAGCGCGAGCGGAATGGCCTGGATCTGGATCGGCGTCGGCGTGGTGTAGCCGGATTCGGCCAGCGCGCGCAGCAATGCGGGCGACAGCCCGAGGTCTTCAAAGGTCATGGGAAAGCTCCTGATGTTTCCGGACGCACATCGACGCAGGGCTCGGCACGGCGTCGTGCACGGGCTGATCGGGGGTCGACCGGAATTTCGCTCGGAGCTATCCGAAAACCGCGCTGCGAGCGATGGATTGACGGCTGCCGGATGTTCCGGGCCGTGTCTGCGCGACGAATGACGTGCGGGGTAAGTGTCCGCGCCAATCAACAACGTGCGAACGTGTCGACCAATGCGGCAGGCGTACCAGGATCGTGTGCGTTCGGGCCGAAGGCTCGAATGCGGGGCAGCCGTGTTGCAGAACGTCGCGGAGTCTACGTGACTGCGGGGTACCGCGCCAGTTGGCTGACCGCCGCGTTCAGGTGACTGGCAACATCCGCAGGTGTTGTGGACGCTGATCTTGTGGGGCGGCGGCGGCCGCGACGGACATAGCCGAGCAAGCTTTGTGGCCATGGCCGTCTGCGCAGAGACGTAGCGCGGATCGCGATCGCTCGTCTTGATCTCAGAACAGCCGCGCGATCCAGTCGCCGACCAGCACCGCGAGGTTCCCAGACAGCAGCCCAAACACCACGAGCGCGATCGCCGCAACCAGCCAGGCGATGGCCATCAATGTGCCGTCGCGTTCGAGCAGGGCGAGCGCGAACAGCAACAGCAGCGTTGCGAAGATGTAGTTGGTGAACGGGATTGGCAGCGTCAGCAGCGCGCCGAGCCCGATCAGCAGCAGGCCGCTGAGCGCGTTGGCCAGGCGGTGATCGAGCAGCGCCGGCCAGCGCGGTCGTATCAGGTGTTCGAGTCGCCCCAGCCACGGCGACAGCTGCTGCTCGAAACGTTTCAGCGCGCGTCGGTGCGGTCCGCGCCGCGCGATGAAACCCGGCAGCCACGGTGTGCGCAGGCCGATCAGCAGCTGCGCGCCGATCAGGATCGCCAGTGGCCCGCTGATTGCGCCGCCCATGCCCGGAATCGGAATGAAGCCGGGCAGCGTCGCGACAAACAGCAGCATGCCGAACGCGCGCTTGCCGAGGCCTGCAAACACGTCGCGCAGATGCAGCGGCTCGTCGAGGTCGCCGGAGGCCAGCGCGGCGAGCAGATCGCGCGTGCCGCTGCCGCCGGCGCCAAGCGTGCCGGCAGCGGAATGCTCAGCCACTGTCGTGCCCCGGCGTCCGCGACAGTCGCTGCAGCAGCAGCTTGTCGACGCGCGGACCGTCGAGATCGACCACCTCGATGCGCCAGCCGTTCCAGTCGAAATGCTCGGCGACGCCGGGGATGCGCCCGAAGTACGCGATCGTCATGCCGGCGGCGGTGTGGTAATCGTGCTCGTCCTCGCGCGGCAGCGTGCCGCCGCCGAGCAGTTCGCGCAGGTTGTCGATCATCAGCGCGCCGTCGATCAGCAGCGAGCCGTCGTCGCGCACGATGACCAGCGGTGTGGCATCGCCGCCGTCGCCGCTCTGGGTGCGGCCGATCACGGCTTCCATGATGTCGTTGACGGTGACCACGCCGGCGATGTCGCCGTATTCGTCGACCACCAGGGCCAGCGACTGCTGCTCCTCGCGGAGGATTTCCAGCAGCTTCAGCGCCGGTGTGGATTCCGACACGAACAGCGCCTCGCGCATGTACTTGAACAGATCGAACTCGCGCTCGTCGAGGCGGTCGATCAGCGACTTGACCTCGAGGACGCCGACCACGTCGTCGTCGCCGCTGCGGTACACCGGATAGCGCGAGAACGGCGTCTCGCGCATGGTCGTCAGGTTGTCGTCGAAACCCTTCGCCGCATCGAGCCAGGCGATCCGCGTACGCGGCGTCATCAAACTTTCGGCGTCGCGGTCGCCGAGCCGCATCACGCGATGCATCATGTTGCGTTCGTCGTCGTCGATCACGCCCTGTTCGTGGCTTTCGCTGACCAGCAGACGGATCTCCTCCTCGGTGATCGCGTTGCGCGCGTCGTCCTTGATGCCGAGCAGGCGCAGTACCAGCCGGTTGATCGCGCCGAGCAGAAACACCACCGGCTTGGCCGCGCGCGACAGCATGTCGAGCGGGATCGCGATGCGACTGGCGATGACTTCGGCATTGGTTAGCGCCAGGCGTTTGGGGATCAGTTCGCCGAAGATCACCTGCGCGGCGGTGATCAGGCCGACCGCGGTGCCGATGCCGATCGGGGTCGCGTAGCGCTGGGCCGCGGGGATCACGTCGTCGATCCAGTTGGCGATCCGCAGGCCGATCGCGTCGCCGCCGAGCACGCCGGTCAGCACGCCGATCAAAGTGATGCCGACCTGCACCGTGGACAGCAGGTTGTCGGGGTGCTCGGCCAGCGCCAGCGCCTTGCGCGCGCCGCGGCTGGATTCGCCCATCTGCTTCAGGCGGATCTTGCGCGAAGTCATCAGCGCCATCTCCGACAGCGCGAAAAAGGCATTGAGCACGACCAGCGCGACGACGACCAGCAGCGCAATCACGTCCGGCACCCGTGCTGGGGCGCGACGTCATGGCGGCTGGATGGCGGGGGAGGCGGGGGGTGGTCCATAGGCTGCGCATGTCGGCGCGGCGGCATCATAGCAGGGGCGTTCAAGCGGGCCGGTCGCGCGCGCTGCGTCCGACCGTCACATGACGATTGTCGGCAACTGACGCCAAGCCGTCATAATCGCGCCTTCGCCTGGCTGTTGAGCCGGGCCAGAGGGCTATCCGATGTTTTCCCTGCAAACCATTTTCGGCTCCGGCAAGCAGTTCTATGTGCTGCTCGACCAGGGCGCACAGGCCGCCCACGACAGCACCGTCGAGCTGCACGCGATGCTCAAGGCACCCGGCCAGACCCACGCGCTGGACAAGTTCAAGCTGGCCCGGCAGCGCGAGCGCACGGTGTCGGACAAGATCGGCAAGGCGCTGGTCGACAGCTTCATCACGCCGATCGAACGCGAGGACATCGAGTCGCTGGCGTCGGCGCTGTACAAGATTCCGAAGCAGGTCGAGAAGTTCGCCGACCGCTACATGCTCGCCCGCCACCAGCTCGCCGGCATCGATTTCGCGCCGCGCGCGGCGATGCTCGAGCAGGCCGCTGCGGTGGTCGTTGAGATGGTCCGCGACCTGCAAAAGATGAATATCGACCGGATGACCGCGCTCAACGAGAAGCTGCGCGTGCTCGAGGCCGAAGCCGACCGGCTGATGCTCGAACTGCACCGCGACATCTTCAGCGGCAACCTCGATATCCGCGAGATGTTTTTGCTCAAGGAGTTCTTCGAGATTCTCGAAAAGGCCATCGATCGCTGCCGTGAGGCCGGCGTGGTGGCCTACCAGATCGTGCTCAAGAACAGCTGATGTCGGCGCTCACCGACGTACTGCAAATGGAGTCGCCGCGATGCTGACCCTGGTGATCGTGGTGGTGATCGCCGCGCTGGTGTTCGAGTTCATCAATGGCTTCCACGACACCGCCAATTCGATCGCCACGGTGGTCGCGACCAAGGTGCTGGCGCCGGGCTGGGCGGTGACGCTGGCCGCGGTGATGAACCTGATCGGCGCGCTGACCGGCACCGCGGTGGCGCTGACCATCGCGTCGGGCATCGTCAACAGCGAGGTGCTGGTGGTGACGCCGCAGGTGATCCTCGCCGCGCTGCTCGGCGGCATCGCGTGGAACCTGCTGACTTGGTGGAAGGGCCTGCCGTCGTCGTCGTCGCATGCGCTGATCGGCGGTCTGTGCGGCGCGGCGTTGGCCGCCGCGCACAATAACTGGGCGGCGCTGATCTGGTCGCAGAACGTTGGCGACTGGACCAAAAACAAAGGCTTGCTGTGGAAGGTCTTCGTGCCGATGGTGACCTCGCCGGTGGCCGGATTCGTACTCGGCATCGTGGTGATGCTGGTGTTGTGGGCGCTGATCGCCGGCATGGCGCGCGCCGGCGGTGTCTGCCGTCGGCTGGCGCGGCCGCGCTGGGTCAACGCGTTTTTCGGCAAGGCGCAAATCGCGTCCGCCGCGTACATGGGCTACGCCCACGGCCACAACGACGCGCAGAAGACCATGGGCATCATCGCGCTGACCCTGGTCGGTGCGGAATCCGCCGGTGCCTTGCGCGACCTGCCGCCGTGGCTGAGGTTTCTGCACCCGGCGGCCGGTGGCGAGGGCATCGCGCTGTGGATCGTGCTGACCTGCGCGCTGGTGATGGCCGCCGGCACCGCATCGGGCGGCTGGAAGATCATCAAGACCCTCGGCCACAAGATGGTCAAGCTGCACCCGATCGACGGGTTTGCCGCCGAAATGAGCTCGGCCACCGTGCTCACCATTGCCGCGCATTTCGGCATGCCGGTGTCGACCACGCACAGCATCTCGACCGCGATCATGGGCGTCGGCTACGCCAAAAACCCGCGCGCGCTGCGCCTGGGCGTGATCGAGCGCATCGTCTGGGCGTGGATTCTGACGATCCCGGCAGCGGGCGGCGTGGCGTACGCGATCTTTGCGGTGTTTGAGGCGACGGGATGGAGTTGAACGCGGGTTTGTGTCAGCGAGAGCCGCCGCAACGGTAGCGTTTGCTGGGCAATCCGTCGCGGCTGCCGCCGCGGTGACGGATCGCGCAGATAGAGCCTGCCGCCGCCGGTGGCACCCATACGCGCGTGGATACGCGCGCACGCCACGGGACCCTCAGCCGTGCACGATGACCGGCGAGGTCTCGATGCGGCGTGCGAATTCGTTCGCCGACAGCCCCGGTGCGAACAGAAACCCTTGACCCACCGGCACGCCGAGCGTGACCAGAAACTGCCGCTGCGCCTCGGACTCGACGCCTTCGGCGACCAGACCGAGTCCGAGGCTGCGCGCGATGCCGGCGACCGCTTGGCACACCGCGACGTCGGAGTTGTTGCCGGGCACGCCTTCGAGAAACAGCTGGCTGAGCTTGAGGCCGTGGATCGGCAGCCGGCGTAGGTAGTTGAGCGCGCTGTAGCCCTCGCCGAAATCGTCGATGGTCAGCACCACGCCGAGCTCGCGCAGCCGTGCGAAGGTGCGTAGGGTGTCGCTGTCGTCAACGATCAGTACGCGCTCGGTGAACTCCAGCTCCAGCGCCGCGCCGGGCAGCGCGTAGGTCTGCAGTACGCGGCACACGGTATCGGCGAGGTCGTCGCCGAGAAACTGCCGGTACGAGACGTTGACCGCGACGCGGACGATGCCGAGACCGGCATCGCGCCACGCGGCGATCTGCCGGCAGGCCTCGTTGAGCACCCAGCTGCCGATGCGCACGATGTCGCCGGTGGTTTCGGCGTGGCCGATGAAGCGGTCCGGACGCATCTCGCCGAGTTGGCGGTTTTGCCAGCGGATCAGCGCCTCGGCGGCGACGATGCGGCCGTGGACCAGTTCGACCTGCGGCTGGTAGACGAGATGGAACTCGCCGTTGTCGGCGGCGCGGTGCAGATGCGTCTCGACGCGCAGGCGCTCGGCCTGCGACTGCGCGAGCGCAGGGGTGAATGTCTGCCAGCCGTTGCGCAGGCGGCGCTTGCTGTCGTGCATCGCCGCGTCGGCGTTCTGGATCAGCATCTGCGGACGGTTGCCGTGCTCGGGCGCACGCGCAATGCCGATGCTCGCGGTGATCGCGAACTCCTCCTTGTCGAAACGGAAGCTGTCGCCGAACGCGGCGAGGATCGCATCGGCGATGCGCTCCGGCCGTGCCGGATCGTCGCTGTGGCTGCACACGACCAGAAACTCGTCGCCGCCGAAGCGCGCGATCAAGCCTTCGCTGCCGACCGCGCGCGCGATGCGCTGTGCCGCGTCGGTCAGCAGTTCGTCGCCGGCGGCGTGACCGAGGGCGTCGTTGACGACCTTGAAGCGGTCGAGGTCGATGTACAGCACCGCCAGCCGCGCGAGCGCGATGTCGGCCATCCGCGATTGCAGTTCACCGAGGATCGCGTCGCGGTTCATCAGTCCGGTCAGCGGATCGGTGCGCGCTTGCACGCGCAGGATTTCGTCATCACGCTTGCGCTCGGTGATGTCCTGCATCGTGCCGGTCAGGCTGGTGGTGGCCGAGCCGCCGGTTTCGGCGCGACCGATCATCCGTATCCAGACGCTGTGGCCATCGCCGCGCACGCCTTGCAGTTCGAGGGCGAAGTCGCCCTGCGCGGAGACGGTTTTGTCCAGCACGCTGCGCAGACGCGGGCGGTCGGCGTCGCGCAGACACGCGAGCAGCGCGTCCATCGATGCCAGCGGCTGCGCCTGGCCGAGGATCCGCAGCGCCTCGTCGGTGAGGTACAGGCGATCGCAGCCGGGTTGCCATTCCCAGCCGCCGATGTGCGCGAGCGCTTGTACGCGGTCGAACAGCACGCTATCGCGCTTGAGCGCGGTGATATCGGAAAATAGCGACAGCACCTGTGGCGGCTGGTGGCTGTCCGACGCGAACTGCGGCACCGCGGTCACCGACAGCCAAGTCAGGTGCCTACCGGCAGGGTCGTGCCAGCCGACGACGGTGCTCTCGATGGTCTTGCCGGTCTGCAGCGCGCGCGCCGCCGGCCAGCGATCCGCCGGCAGTGCTCGACCGCGCTCGTCGCTGATCAGCCAGCGCGAGGACTGGAGATCGCGATCGAGCTGGCCGCTGTCGCGCGCGCCAAGAATGCGCAGCGCGGCGGCATTGCAGTAAGTGATACGCGCCTTGGCGCCCTGCACCACGATGCCCTGGTCGATGACTTGCATCAGCTCGTGATAGCGGAACTCGGCCTCATCGCGTGCGCTGCTGACCGGATCGGGCACCGCGCGATAGCCCAGTCGCGCGGCGTCGGCGTCGGCGCTGGCCAAGCGCAGCGCGTCGCGCGCGACGCACAGCAGCTCGCGGGTGGCGTGGGGCATGCTCAGGTCGCGGCAGGCGGCGTCCAGCCGTGCGGCGATCGCGGCCGAGCCGTCGTTGGCGGACAGCCGCGCGGTTTGCTCCGGCAGCCGTCGCGGACTCATTGCGCCGCTCGCGCCCGGCTGACCTTGCTGCCGGTCTCGCGACCGAGCAGCGCGGCAAGCCAGCGGCCGGTGTCGCTGAGCGCATCGAGATCGATGCCGGTGTCGATGCCGAGACCGTGCAGCATGTAGACGACGTCCTCGCTGGCGAGGTTGCCGCTGGCGCCTTTCGCGTACGGACAGCCACCGGTGCCCGATACCGCGGCGTCGACGACCGCGACGCCTTCCTCGAGACATGCCAGCACGTTGGCCAGCGCCTGACCGTAGGTGTCGTGGAAATGCACCGCGAGCGCGGCCATCGGCACCGCATCGGCGACCGCCAGCAGCATCGCGCGGGCCTTGCTCGGGGTGCCGACGCCGATGGTGTCGCCGAGCGAGATTTCGTAGCAGCCCATCGCGTGCAATGCCGCGGCGACGCGCACCACGTCGGCAACCGGCACCTCGCCCTGATACGGGCAGCCGAGCACCGTCGACACGTAGCCGCGCACCGGGACGCCATCGGTCTGCGCGCGCGACAGCACCGGCGCGAAGCGCGCCAGCGATTCGTCGATCGATGCGTTGATATTGCTGCGGTTGAAGGCTTCCGAGGCGGCGGTGAACACCGCGACCTCGTCGGCACCGGCTGCGCGCGCGCGCGCGTAGCCCTGTTCATTGGGCACCAGCACCGGGTAGCGGATACCGTCGCGTCGCGCGATATGCGCATACACCTCGGCGGCGTCGGCGAGCTGCGGCACCCACTTGGGGCTGACGAAGCTGGTCGCCTCGATCGTGCGCAGGCCGGTGGCCGACAGCCGGTCGATCAGTTCGATCTTGGCGGCGCTCGAGACCGTGGTTTTTTCGTTCTGCAGCCCGTCGCGTGGCCCGACCTCGACGATGCGCACGCGCGACGGCAGCGCCATGGCCCTACGGCTCCAGGGTCACGAGCACGGCGTCGGCGTCGACGAAGTCGCCCTCGCGCGCCGATACCTCGGCGACCACGCCGTCGCGCGGAGCCTTCAGCGCCAGCTCCATCTTCATCGCTTCCATCACCATCAACTCCTGGCCCTGGGTTACCGGGTCGCCGGCGGCGGCTTTGATCACCACCACGCGACCGGGCATTGGGGCGACGACGCGATCGCCACCGCCGTGGCTAGCCGCGGCATCGGATTCGTACACCGGGATCCGCGTATAGCGCCAACGACGGGTGCCGTCGTGCAGACCGATATCGTGCGCATCGGCATCGACGCGATAGCGTCGCGCCTGCCCATCAAAACGTGCGCTGAGCGCGGATCCGGTCACTGCCGTCGCAGCGGTCACTGCGACGGTCAGTCGCGCACCATCGATCACGACGCTGCCATCGCCGTGATCGATGCGGTAGCTGCCGCTGGCGCCGTGGGCGTCGACGATGTGGCGCTGCGCACCGCAGCCAAGCACCAGCCGGCGGCGTCCGCCGTGACCGAGCCGCCAGCCGTCGGCGATCGCCCACGGCGACTGCGGGTCGCCGCTGTGTGCGGCCTGCGCGCGCGCGAACGCCTCGTCCTGCAATAACCCCACGCAGGCGGCGGCGATCAGCGCCTGCGCTGCCGATGCGTCGTCGTCGCCGGTGCCGACGAACTCATCGAGATGGCGGTCGAGATAGCCGGTGTCGATGCTGCCATCGATCACCGCCGGATGCCGCGCTAGGCGTTCGAGAAACGCGACGTTCGACTTCGGCCCGCGGATCTCGCAGGCCGCGAGCGCGTCGCGCAGGCGGGCGAGGGCGCAGACGCGGTCGACGTCGTGGACGATCAGCTTGGCGATCATCGGGTCGTAGAAGATGCTGACCACGTCGCCCTCGATCACCCCGGAATCGATGCGCACATGCGCCGACGGCGACGGCAGGCGCAGCGTGTCGAGCCGGCCCGAGCCCGGCAAAAAACCGGCGTCCGGGTCCTCGGCGTACAGCCGCACTTCGATCGCATGGCCAGTGCGCGCGATCGCATCCTGTGCGAGCGGTAGCGGTTCGCCGGCGGCGACACGCAGTTGCCAGTCGACGAGATCAAGCCCGGTCACGCATTCGGTCACCGGATGCTCAACTTGCAGGCGCGTATTGATTTCCATGAAATAGAACTCGCCAGACGGCGCGACGATGAACTCGACCGTGCCGGCGTTGGCGTAGTCGATCGCGCGCGCGGCCTGCACGGCGGCCGCGCCCATCGCCGCGCGCAGTCCGGGGGTGAGGAACACAGATGGCGATTCCTCCAGCACCTTCTGGTAGCGGCGTTGCGCGGAGCATTCGCGCTCGTTGAGATGGATCACGTTGCCGTGGCGATCGCCGAACACCTGGATCTCGATGTGTCGCGGTGACTCGATGTAGCGCTCGAGCAGCACGCGGTCGCGGCCGAAGGCATTGCGCGCCTCGCGCTGGCAGCTTTCGAGGTTGGGCAGAAACTCGTCCTGCGCGCGCACGATGCGCATGCCCTTGCCGCCGCCGCCGTGGGCGGCCTTGATCATCAGCGGATAACCAATCCGCGCCGCCTCGCGCGCCAGCAGCTCAGGCGTTTGGTCGTCGCCGGTATAGCCCGGCACCACCGGCACGCCGGCGGCCTGCATCAGGTCCTTGGCACCGGCCTTGCTGCCCATCTTGCGCATCGACGCCGCGCTCGGACCGACGAAGGCGATGCCGGCGGCCTCGACCGCGTCGGCGAAGTCGGCGTTTTCGCTCAGGAAGCCGTAGCCCGGATGGATCGCCTGCGCGCCGCTGGCGCGCGCGGCGGCGATGATCGCGTCGCCGCGCAGGTAACTGTCCTGCGGCCGCGGCCCGCCGATCGGGTAGGCCGCATCGGCCAGTCGCACATGCTGGGCGTCGGCGTCGGCCTGGGAGAACACCGCGACCGTGCGGATACCGAGCCTGCGCGCGGTGCGGATCACGCGGCAGGCGATTTCGCCGCGGTTGGCGATGAGGATGGTGTCGAACATCAGGCGGTCTCTTCCTGGCTGTGCTTGTCTCC
>JBOHYD010000446.1:0-6727 GCA_050737635.1 Luteimonas sp.
TAGCGTCGAAACTCAGCTGACGATTGTTTTCCCTTCTCCCGCCTGCGGGAGAAGGTGCCCGGAGGGCGGATGAGGGCGCTTTTGACTTCCCGGAGGCAAGATCAAACGCTTCCCCCTCACCCCCGCCCTCTCCTGCAAGCGGGAATGGGGGTAATTCCGGCGCAGCTGAGGTTCGACGCTAATCAGGTCCGGCAAGGCACGGGTTTCAGGTCTGTCTCGCCCACCGAAGACGGCTCCCCCGATCTTGTAAACTGCGCCGCTTGACGCCCCCCACGGCCCGAGTTCATGCAACTGACCCTGCTCAAAGCCAAGATCCACCGCGCCACCGTCACCCACGCCGAGTTGCATTACGAGGGCTCGTGCGCAATCGATGGCCGCCTGCTCGACATCGCCGGCATCCGCGAATACGAGCGTGTGGAGATCTACAACATCAACAACGGCGAGCGTTTTGCGACCTACGCGATCCGCGGCGAGGAAGGCAGCGGCATCATTTCGATCAACGGCGCCGCCGCGCACAGGGCGCAGCCCGGCGATCTGGTCATCATCTGTACGTATGGCGCCTGCGACGAGGCCGAAGCGGCGAAGTTCAAGCCGACGCTCGTCTACGTCGATCGCCAAAACCGGCTGACCCACACCAACACCTCGATCCCGGCGCAGGCGGCCTGATGGCCACCATCGATCTCGCGGCGCTGCGCGGCCATGCCGCGCGGCTTGCCGGCACTCCGATCGCGGCGTTGATCGGTGCCGATCCCGATCGCGGCACCGATTTTGCGCTGCGCGTCGACGCGCTGTATGCCAACTTCGCGCGGCAGCGCTACGACCGCGACGCGCTGGAGGCATTGTTCGCGCTCGCCGAGCAGGCCGAGGCGTCGGCGGCGCTGCGGCGGCTGGTCGACGGCGACACCGTCAACCTCACCGAACACCGCGCCGCCCTGCACACCGCGCTGCGCGGCGACGTGTCGGACACCCCGACCGCGCGCGAATCGGCCGCGCTGGCGCGCGCAGCGCGCACGCGGATGGCCGCGCTGATCGACGCGCTGGCCGCGACCGAGGTCACCGACATCGTCAGCGTCGGCATCGGCGGCTCCGATCTCGGCCCGCGACTGGTGGTCGATGCGCTGGCGTTCGCCGGCCCGCGCCGCTTTCGCGTGCATTTTCTGTCCAACGTCGACGGCTCTGCTGCGCAGCGCGTGCTCGACGGGCTCGATCCGGCGCGCACCGCGACGATCCTGATTTCCAAGACCTTCAGCACCCAGGAAACCCTGCTCAACGGCCGCATCGTGCGCGATTGGCTCGGTGGCGGCGAGCGCGTGTACGCGGTCAGCGCCAACGTGCCGCGCGCGCAGGACTTCGGCATCGCGCCTGAGCGCATCCTGCCGATGTGGGACTGGGTCGGCGGCCGCTACTCGCTGTGGTCGTCGGTCGGTTTTCCGATCGCGCTGGCGATCGGCATGGACGGTTTCGAGACCCTGCTCGCCGGTGCACATGCGATGGACGTGCATGCCTGCAACGCAACCCCGCGCCGCAACCTTGCCGTGTGGCATGCGCTGACCGCGGTGTGGAACCGCAACGCGCTCGGCGCCGCGACCCAGGCGGTGTTGCCCTACGACGAGCGCATCAAGCTGCTGCCCAATTATCTGCAGCAGCTGGTGATGGAAAGCCTCGGCAAGTCGGCGCGGCTCGACGGCGGCGCGCTGCACGAGCACAGCGTGCCGGTGTGGTGGGGCGGTGCCGGCACCGACACCCAGCACAGCTTCTTCCAGGCGCTGCATCAGGGCACGCAGGTGGTGCCGGCGGATTTCATCGGCGTGGTCCACAGCGACGCAGCGCACGCCGACAATCACCGTGCGCTGCTCGCCAATCTGCTCGCGCAGACCGAGGCGCTGGCCAACGGCCAGAGCAATGCCGATCCGCACCGCGCCTACGTCGGCAATCGCCCCAGCACCCTGCTGCTGCTCGACGCGCTCAACGCCCGCTCGCTGGGCATGCTGATCGCGCTGTACGAACACAGCGTCTACCTGCAGTCGGTGCTGTGGGGCATCAACGCCTTCGATCAGTTCGGCGTCGAGCTCGGCAAGCAGCTCGCCGGCACGCTGCTGCCGGCGGTGGAAGGCAAGGCCGAGGCCGACGACCCGGTGACGCGCGCGCTGCTGGGCGAGATCCGCAGCCGCTGAGTGGATACGCCGGCGTAATTGCCTTGCACAAGGGCAAGGCCGGGATGGGGATGGTCTCTGCATGGGGGCGGCACCATCATCCCCATCCAACCCTCCCCTTGAAGGGGTGAGATTAGGGTCGTCCAGGCAGTTCTTGTCCGGATGGATGGCGTGCCAGCGCCCATTCGATGTGCTCGCGCACCACCGGGTCGGCGATCTCGCGCCGCGACCGCAACGCCGCCACGACTTCCGGGGTCGTCGGCGCATTGCCCAGCGCTACGGCGATGTTGCGCAGCCAGCGCGCGTGGCCGCTGCGGCGGATTGCCGAGCCTTCGGTGCGCTGCAAAAACTCGTCTTCGTCCCAGGCAAACAGCTCGGCGAGCGACGCGCTGTCGAGCGCGTTGCGGGCGCGGAAGTCCGGCTCGTCGCTGCGCTTGGCGAACTTGTTCCACGGGCACACCAGTTGGCAGTCGTCGCAGCCGAAGATGCGGTTGCCGATCAGCGGCCGCAGCTCGATGTCGATCGCGCCTTCGTGCTCGATCGTCAAATACGAGATGCAGCGCCGCGCGTCGAGCCGCTGCGGCGCGACGATCGCCTGGGTCGGGCAGACGTCGATGCAGCGCGTGCAGGTGCCGCAGTGCGCGCTGGCTGGGGCGTCGATCGGCAGCGGCAAGTCGACGTAGATCTCGCCGAGGAAAAACCACGAGCCGCCGTCGCGGTCGATCAGGCAGGTGTGTTTGCCGATCCAGCCCAAGCCGGCGTTGCGCGCGAGCGCGCGCTCGAGCACCGGCGCGGAATCGACGAACACGCGATAGCCGAACGGCCCGATCGCCTTGCCGATGCGCTCGGCGAGTTTCTGCAGCCGGCCGCGCATTAGTTTGTGATAATCGCGGCCGAGCGCGTAGCGCGCGACGTAGGCGCGTTCGCCATCATCGAGCGTCCGCCACGCGTCGCGATCGTCATTGCGTCCGTAGTCGAGTCCGACCGAAATCACACGCAGCGTACCCGGGATCAGCGCATCCGGCCGCGAGCGCAGGTCGCCGTGCCGCGCCATCCAGTCCATCGATCCGTACAGGCCTTGCGCGAGCCAGTCGCGCAAGTGGTCTTCGTCGTCGCCGAGGTCGATGCCGGCGATGCCGCAGCGCTGAAAGCCGGCGTCGCGCGCAAGCGTCTTGATGCGCTGCGCGAATGCGGCGGGGTCGGCTTGGAGGGCGGCAAGGCTCACGATCGCGCAAGTATAGAATCGTCGCGATGAGCCAGCCGCGCGCCCTGTACGACATCGACGCGCTGCGCGCGATCGAAACCGGCGTCGTGCTGGCCTCGAACGACGACTTCGCACTGATGGCGCGCGCCGGGCTCGCCGCCTGGCACAGCGTGCTCACGCACTGGCCGCAGGCGCAGCGCATCGTCGTGGTCTGCGGGCCGGGCAACAACGGCGGCGACGGCTGCGTGATGGCGCGCCATGCGCTCCAAGCCGGTCGCGACGTGCGCGTGCTGCGGCTGGCAGCGCATGCGTCGCGCGGTGCGCAGGCGCTGCGCGCGGAGGCCGACTATCGCGCTGCCGGAGGACGCATTGAAATCATCGGTGCACACGAGAACGCCGAGCGCGCCGTCGCGCAGGCCGAGCTGATCGTCGATGCGCTGTTCGGCATCGGCTTGTCGCGCGCGCCCGACGAGGCGACAGACGCACTGATCGACGCGATCAATGCCAGTAACGCGCCGGTGTTGGCGCTCGACGTGCCCAGCGGCGTCGACGCCGATCGCGGTGCGGCGCCGGGGGCGGCGGTGCGCGCGACGCGCACATTGCAGTTGATCGCCGCGCATCCGGGCCTGTGCACCGGCGATGCGCTCGAGCATGCCGGTGAGCGTGAGGTGGCGACGCTCGATCTGCCGACGCCGGCATTCGACGGCACCCGGCCGATCGCGACCCTGTACGCCGGCGATGGCATCGCCGGTTTCCTCGCGCCACGCCGTCGCAATGCGCACAAGGGCGATGCCGGCCGCGTGCTGTGCATCGGCGGCGATCGCGGCCACGGCGGCGCGATCGCGTTGTGCGCGGAGGCGGCGCTGCGCAGCGGTGCCGGACTGGTCGATGTCGCGACGCGGCCCGCGCACGTGGCGATGCTGCTCGCGCGTCGCGCCGAACTGATGGCGCATGCGGTCGACGACGGCGACGGCATCGCCGCGCTGCTCGATTTGGCATCGGTGATCGCGATCGGTCCCGGGCTCGGACTGTCGCCGTGGGGCAGGGGGTTATGGACGGCGGCGCTCGCTGCCGGCAAGCCGCTGATCGTCGATGCCGACGCGCTGAATCTGCTGGCCGCGGATCCGTCGCCGCTGCATCCGCACACCATCCTGACGCCGCACCCCGGCGAAGCCGCGCGCCTGCTCGACACCACGTCCGTCAAGGTGCAGGGCGATCGCTTTGCCGCCGTGCACGCACTACGCGATCGCCACGGCTGCGTCGTGGTGCTGAAAGGCGCTGGCACCCTGGTCGCTGCGCCCGGCGAGGTCACGAGGGTGATCGATGCCGGCAATCCGGGCATGGCGGTTGGCGGCATGGGTGACGTGCTGACCGGGGTGATCGCGGCGCTGCGCGCGCAAACACTCTCGGCGTTCGACGCCGCGACCTGCGGTGCGCTGCTACATGCGGTTGCCGGCGACGTCGCCGCGCGCGACGGCGGCGAACGCGGGCTGCTGCCGTCGGACCTGTTTCCGCATCTGCGTCGGTTGGCCAATCCGTGAGCGCAGGCGACCTCAGCCTGATCCTCGCCGACGCCGACGCCACCGATGCGCTCGGCCGCGCGCTGGCCGCGAGCCAGCCGGCGCGCGCCGTCGTGCACCTGCACGGCGATCTCGGGGCCGGCAAATCGACGCTCGCACGCGCATGGCTGCGTGCGCTCGGTGTGCAGGGGCCGATCCGCAGCCCAACCTACACCCTGGTCGAACGCTACCGCGTGCCCGGCGGCGAGGCGTTGCATCTCGACCTGTACCGGATCGGCGACGCCGGCGAGCTGGAATTCCTCGGCCTCGATGACGCCGATGCGGCGCTGTGGCTGGTCGAATGGCCCGAGCGCGGGCGCGCCGCGCTGCCGTCGCCGGATCTGCAGGTCGATCTCGCGATCGCCGGGCAGGGCAGGTCGGCGCGGCTGTCGTCAGCTAACCCGATCGGCGCGGCCTGGCTGGCCCGGCTACCGGTTATCTGTGGCTTGCAGGCGTTTGCTGAACCCAGCCCGTAGCAAAGATCGGCAGGTCATGGATTTATAAGGGAAAATACCTTGCAAATATTTTTTGTTAGTGCTTGACTACGGCCATGCGCGACAAGGGGGCCACCATCCAGCAACTCCTGCTCGGCCTGGCCCTGCTGGCGGCGTTGTGCTGGAACCTCGCCCATGCCTCCGAACTCACCGGCGTGCGCGTCGCTGCCGGGGCCACCGGCACCCGCGCCGAGCTGGCGGTCGCCGCTGGGGTCGACTACACGGTCATTTCGCTCGCCAATCCCGACCGTCTGGTGGTCGATCTGCGCGGTGTCGCGCTCGGCAAGGGTTTCAAGCTTCCGATGCCCGCTGGCTTGGTCAGGGCGGTGCGCAGCGGCCAGCCGGTGCCGGGCACCACGCGCATCGTGTTCGACCTCGCATCGCCGGTGGCGGTGATCACGCCGCGCATCGAAGACGGCCCTAGCGGCCCGCGGCTGGTGCTGGAATGGCCGGGCGACGATGCGCATCGCGATCCGATCGCGCGCGTCACGGCGGCGTCGCAGGCTGGCATCGGCGCGATTGCGGCAACAGCCACGCCGCCGCCTGCCATGCCGCAAGCGCCGACCACCACGGCCGTCCCCGCTTCCGAAGCCCCCGCGATAGACCCCGCGATCGCGTCCGCGGCGGCGACCGCGCGGCTGGTTGCCGCGACCAGTCTGGCGCAGTTACGGCCGCCGTCGGCATTGCAGGCCGCGTCCGCCGCCGATCCACACGCGCAGGCCGCGAAAAATACCGGCAGCGGCACCGATCCGATGCCATCGACGCCACCCGCCGCCCAACTGCCGACCGCGACCATCGCGCACGGCACCATCGCCACCGGCGTGCCGACGCGCATCGCCACTGGCGCTCCGGCTCCCGTTGCGTCGTCGACCGACACCCGCACGCCCGCCACGGCACAGGCCGCGCCGCGGCGGATGATCGGCATGCGTCCACTGGTGGTCGCGATCGATCCCGGCCATGGTGGCCAGGACCCCGGTGCGATCGGCCTGCTTGGCAAGCGCGAGAAAGACATCACCCTGGCGATCGGCCGCGAACTCGCGCGGCAGATCAACGCCACGCCCGGCCTGAAGGCGTTCCTGACCCGCGACAGCGACGTGTTCATCCCACTGCCGCGCCGCGCACAACTGGCGCGCGCGGCCAAGGCCGACATCTTTGTGTCGATCCACGCCGACGCCGCCGAAAACCGCAGCGCACGCGGCTCGTCGGTGTACGTGCTGTCGCTGAAAGGCGCATCGTCGCAGCGCGCGCGCTGGCTGGCCGACAAGGAAAACGCCGCCGACCTGATCGGCGGCCGCGTGGCCACAGTCGACAACACGC